>JBEBGB010000489.1:0-4169 GCA_040081675.1 Vicinamibacterales bacterium | reverse complement strand
GTCGAGTACTTCGGCGAAGCATGGACACGCGACGCGTGCGGTGCCTGCGACTGGTGCCTGAAGGAACTCGAGAGCGTTGCGGATTCAACCACCGTCGCGCGCAAGATCCTGTCGTGCGTGGCGCGTGTACGACAGAACTACGGCCTCGCTCACGTCGCCGATGTGCTCATGGGCAAGGCCAGCGAGAAGGTGGTCGCGCTGGGTCACGCGCAGCTCTCGACTTTTGGACTGCTTCGCGAAGAGTCGAGCGTGGCCGTCCGCGGCTTCGTCGAACAGCTTGTCGCAGGTGGCTGGCTGGCCCGTGAAGGCGAACCCTATCCCGTGCTGAAGCTCACGACCCGCGGAGCCTCACTCCTCAAAGGAGACGATGCCTGCGAACTGTTCCGTGAGCGTCAACCGGTGAAGAGCAAGAGTCGCGTCCGAGGTGCCGGTGCGGCGTCGTTCGACGGCGACCCGGAATTGTTCGATGTGCTGAGAGACGTGAGGACTCGGCTCGCGCGTGCGCGCGGCGTCCCGCCCTACGTCATCTTCCACGACACGACGCTCAAGCAAATGGCCGAGCGCAGACCAGCCACGCTCGACGATCTGCATGATATCTACGGCGTTGGCGCCAAGAAGGCCGCCGACTTCGGCGATGCCTTCCTCGACGCCATCAGAACCTTCAAGAAGCCCGAATAGTCCGGGGCCCCTCGGCAACCCGCGTCTGCGAGGCCGACCCGGGTCCTGCGCATAGGCAGACGGCTACTTCGTGGAGTCGGGCTTCTTCGCCATGTCTGCGCAACAACCACCAGCGCTCTTATCGGAGGCCATGCTCGCGCAGCAACCACCCGCCGCCGCGTGATCGTGACCCGCAGCCGTGGCATCCGCAGCCGGGCTGTTGTTCGTAGCGGCGTCCGACGGGCAACTCATCGCACCAAAGCCCTTGGGCGTCGTGTCCGAATTCTTTGCCGCGTCGTGGTTCATGGCCATGTGCGAGCAGCAGCTCATGCCTGCGTCATGGGTCTTGGGCATGCCACCCGGCTTCTGGTCTGCCGTCATCTTGGCGGCCATGTTGCCGCAGCACCCGCCACCAGCCGCATGGTCCATAGCCTTGACGTCCGCGGCAGGTGAATCATGGTTCATGGCGGCGTGATCGACCGGCGCGGTGGCGTCCTTGGCCGCCATGTTGCTGCAACACCCACCCGCCTCGTGAGTCATCGCAGCACTGCTGGAATTTCCGCAGCACCCGGAACTGTGTGCCGAGGAAGCGTCAGCAGGATGTTCCTGCTGCGCCGCACCCAGTGTCGGCGAAGCGAGCGCAAAGACAGCAGCAGCAACAATTAGGGGAAGAGTGGCGAAGATGGAGCGTCGCATGAGTCCCTCCTGACGAACTGGCCGTGAACAGCCTCTGACGACGCGACTGCATCAAAAGCGCCAAGACCGGCGGCGCGTTGTCCGACAACGCCCCGCCAGTGCCTGGTGGCCGACACCACAATGGGGGCCGCTCCGGCCCCTCGCTCATTTAGCTGACGAACGGAGCTGCGAGACGGCTTCCGCCGCATCGATGAGCCTGATGAACTCGGCGCGATGCCCGTACGGGTCCGCTCCCTTGAAACGCGTGGCCAGCGTTCGCACGTCCGAAAACGATGCCGTGCCCCTGTGTTCGCTCTCGCGCAGCAGCATGCCGAACTCTGCGACGGCTGATGCGAAGCCCAGTTCTGGACTGGTTGCGACGCGAGTGGGTACCGTCACAGACGTCAGTTCGCTCTTGTCGGCGTCTGGCGCCTTGAAGCGCACCTTGACCGTCATCCATTCGTCAGGAGTCGCGGCGCGCGACGGCGAAGGCGTCTGTTGGTATTTCAGCGGGTCGACTCCGGGAATGTCGAGCGTTTCACCCGCGGGTATCAGCTCATACAGCGCTGTGACCGAGTGACCAGCGCCCATGTCGCCCGCATCCTTCTTGTCGTCGTTGAAGTCTCGATCCTGAAGCAGCCGGTTCTCGTAGCCAATCAGCCGGTAGGCGGCGACTGTCCGCGGGTTGAACTCCACCTGCAGCTTCACGTCCTTCGCGATGGTCACGAGCGTACCGCCGGCCTGCTCGACCAGCACCTTCTGTGCTTCGTTCAGCGAGTCGATGTAGGAGTAGTTGCCGTTCCCTCGATCCGCCAGTGTCTCCATCGTCGAGTCTTTCAGATTGCCCCTGCCGAAGCCGAGCACCGAGAGACTGATGCCGGACGTGCGCTGCTCTTCGATGAAGCGCGTGAGATCACCGTGGCTCGTGATACCCACGTTGAAATCGCCATCGGTTGCGAGGACGACGCGATTGACGCCGCCGCGCACCAAATGATCCTTGGCCACCTTGTAAGCGAGTTGAATGCCCTGCGCGCCGTTCGTAGAGCCGCCGGCTTCGAGCCGGCTCAGAGCACCGAGGATCGTGGACGTGTCCGCCCCGGAGGTTGACGGAAGTACGAGCCCAGCCGCTCCGGCATACACGACAATCGCCAACCGATCCTTCTCCGTCAGATTGCGCGCCAGCATGGCCAGCGAACTCTTCACAAGCGGAAGCTTGTTTGGTGTCGCCATCGAACCCGAAACGTCAATCAGAAAGACGAGGTTGCGCGGGGGAACGCTGCCCGAATCCATGTGTCTGGCCTGCAGGCCGATCAGTGCCAGACGATGTCGACGGTTCCAGGGCGCTTCACCGACCGACGTGACGATCGAGAAAGGCTTGGTACCGCTTGGCTCGGCATAGTCGTACGAGAAGTAATTCACGAGCTCTTCGATTCGCACGGCGTCCTTTGGCGGCAGCGCACCCTGCGCGAGATAACGCCGCACGTTCGAGTAGGAGGCCGTGTCGACATCAATCGAGAAGGTCGAGAGCGGCCGCCTGCCCACCTCGGTCCACTGGTTGTCATCGATACGGTCGTAGGCCTCGGTGTTGAAGGGCGCCTCCCTGCGGAACATCGGCGCCGCGAGATTCTCGACAACGCCTCCCATGATCCCGCCCGCGATGGCAGGGGCAGCCTGGGGCGGGGGTGGCGGCGCTTGCCGACTGTCCTGAGCCTTTGTGTCGGCTGGGCGGTCGGCTCGTTGCCGTGGACCTGCTTGAAGAGTCAACGCGATCGTCGTCGTGACGCCGGCGTTGACGACGGCCGTGGTTGACGCGGGTAGGAACCCCGAGCGGGTTGCCGAGAGCGAATAGCTTCCCGGCGTGAGGCCTGGGAACGCGAAGGCACCTGCGGCGTTGGACGCAGTGGTCCGCGAGCGTCTCGTCGCGTCGAGGAGGTTCACGGTGACGCCTGGCACCGCTGTGCCTGACGCGTCGCGGATTGTGCCAGCGATTGTGCCAACTCTCGCTTGAGCTGACACGCCGACGAGGGCGAGAACTGCGGCAATGGACACCACAGCCAGAGCGATGTATCTACGCATGCCAACCTCCACGTCAGGGGCCGCACACCTCCCGCAGGGAATGCGGCGACCGGGGCAAGCCACCACGTGGGCTCATCCCTCTTGTGTTCGACGACGTGCCGGCAGCGTCAGATGGTGAGACACCGCCGGCGCGGGTTCGGACTAAGGACCTGAAAGTGAATAGAGGCGCCAGTCGGGCCGCCGATGCATCCCGCCGGGCTTCGTTGCTCGTCGCTTGCATACGCCCGGTATGCGCGCTCCTCGCGCCTCGCCGGGCGGGCGCCTCGACGCCCTGACTTGGCACCCTATTCACTTCCAGGTCCTTAGAACGGTGGAGTCGGGAAAGCTTGCAGGCCGAGACGGAGGACCCTTGCAGCCGAGACGGGAGACCGGGTCTGTCAGTGAATCGTGTAGGGCTCTTGGAGAGCGAACGGGGCGATCTCGACGTCGAAGTGCTCGCCACCTTCAGTGACCATCGCGTAGGTGCCCCGCATGAGCCCGCTCGAGGTCTTCAACGGGCAGCCGGATGTATACGTGAAGGTTTCGCCCGGGGCCAGTTGCGGTTGTTCGCCGACCACATCATTGCCGCGGACTTCTTCGGTGCGACCGTTCCCGTCCGTGATGATCCAGTGACGGCCAATCAGCTGCACCGTCTCATCGCCTTCGTTGGTGATGCGCACGGTGTACTGGAAGTGCCAGTGACTCTGGAACGGCTGAGAATGTTCCGCGGCGTACTTGGACTCGACCTCGACACGAACGTTGTTCGTGATGGCTTCTGACGC
>JBEBGB010000488.1:0-4171 GCA_040081675.1 Vicinamibacterales bacterium | reverse complement strand
TACGAATTCGGCTACACCCAACAGCCCGACGTACAACGACGAGCGCGTGAGTTGATACATTTGCCACGGCAATACGACGTAACTGATCGCCGTGCCAAAGGCCGAGACGAATTGGCCGAGATACAACAGCCGGTATTCGCGCAAGGTGTTGAGCGGCGTCACATCCAGCGCGAAGGCTGCCCACCACGACTTGTCTTTGTGAGATGGATTCATCGCTTTCGCTCGCAGATATGCGTCCTAGACGCGTCTTCCTCCTTTTCACTTCTCTTCATTGTCGAAATCTTCCTTTCACCATCACGGCGTCTCATGAACATCATCCCTCTGAGCAGCTGCCACTCTCCGCCCGCTGCCGCGACGAGTTGTGAAAGAAGGTGATGAGCGTGACGTTGAACTTCGATCGGCATCTCGAGTAACGGTCGTCGCTCAACTTCTTCCACAGGCTTTGAGAGTCTGGACCGATGGTCGCCTTCACGACGATAAAGGGCATACATTAGCCTCCAGGAGCTACCGTCGTTCCATGGTGCCCATTCGATCCTGGCCACATACTGGAAGCCTGTAACACAGTCGGCGTTAGGTTCTCTGCGCATGTCGGCAATCTCGTACCCGAGGACATCGCGCACGATGTCTTCGGTATCAGCGATGCAGACGCCCACAGGCACGTGAAAGAGTTCTCCCAGGTAATGTTCAACGTTTTCGATATCGCCGGAGATGAATTCATTTTCCATATCGCTTCCTCCGCGCTCTGAGCACACGGGTGCACCGAGCACTGAAACGAACCGCGATCCAAGTTGTGATTTGTGTGTTCGAGGCTGTCGTCGGGTCCGCGGCACTGGGGTGTGCCCTTGAGCGACCCGCAACGGTAGGGACGGCTGGACCGTCCTACGCTCAGCCTTAGGTGGGTCTGAGCAAAGTACACCGCTGCAGGACTCCAGTCAACAGTGACGATAGCTGTGGCCCGGACGCCTGAGCCCCGATCGAGGTATGTCAGGCCGGGCTGCTTTCGTCCTACAGTGTTAACCCTATGAAACAACTCGTCGCCCGGATCGCCGTCCTGCTGGCCGCTCTGTTGCCGGCGGCACGCCTGGCTGCGGCACAGGCACCTGACCAGCACGTGCACGACGCCGCCCCGGCGCCGGCCCGGCCCGGCGCACCGCCAACACAGTCGAGCCGCGAGCGCGCGAGCGTCGATGCCGTCCGCGTCAGCCAGGCACCTCGCGTGGACGGCGTCCTCGACGAAGCCGTGTGGCGCGAGGCCAAGGTCATCGACACGTTCCTTCAGCAGGAACCCAACGAGGGACAGCCCGCATCCGACCGGACCGAAGTGCGCGTCCTCTACGACCAGGGCCATCTTTACGTGGGCGTCCACGCGTTCTCGTCGCTGCCGCCCGCCGCGACCGAGATGCGGCGCGACGCGGATCGTCTGTTCGACGAAGACTACTTCCAGATGATCCTCGACACGTTCCACGACTCGCGCAATGGCTACATGTTCCTGACGACACCGCTCGGCGCGAAGCTCGAACAGCAGATCTTCGACGAAGGCGAAGGCGGTGGACGCGGCACCACGTCGAACGTGAATCGCAACTGGGACGGTGTGTGGGACGCGGCCGCTCACGTCGTCGACGATGGCTGGACCGCCGAGATCGCCATCCCGTTCAGCACGGTCCGGTTCGTGCCCAGTGCCGATCAGGTCTGGGGAATCAACTTCGAGCGTCACATCCGCCGGAAGAACGAAACCGTGCTCTGGTCGCCGATCCCGAAAGCGTACAGCCTGACGCGCGTGAGCCTCGCCGGCGAGCTGCGCGGGTTGAACGGCATCAGTCGCGGCCTCGACCTTCGTCTCAAGCCATTCTTCGTAGGCGGCGGCCACGATCTGCAAAGCAGTCCGACCACGGGGTCGACGACCGGCATTCACGACCTCGGGCTCGACGCACGCTACGGCGTCACGGCGGGGCTCAACCTCGACGTCACCTACAACACAGACTTCGCGCAGGTGGAAGTCGACGAGCAACAGGTCAATCTCACGCGCTTCGGCCTCTTCTATCCTGAGAAACGCGACTTCTTCCTGGAGAACTCCAACTTTTTCACCATGGGCACCGGCGGTGCGTTCACGTCGGCGCAGGTACAGACGGACCTCTTCTTCAGCAGACGGATCGGCCTATCGGATGCCGGCACGCCGATCCCGATTCTCGGCGGCGCGCGCCTGGCCGGGAAGTCGGGCAGCAATAGCATCGGCATGCTCGACATCCAGACCGACTCCGCCTTCGGCAAGCCTGGCGACAACTTCTTCGTGAGCCGCTACAGCCGCGACGTCCTGAAGCGGTCACGCATCGGCGCGCTCTTCGTCAACAAGGACACAGTTGGCGGCAGCAGCCATTTCAATCGGACGCTCGGCGCGGATGCGAACATCAACGTCAGCCCGAACGTGCAGGTGAACTCGTACATCGCCAAGACCGACACGCCTGGACGCGATGGCAAAGACCTGGCGTACTTCGGACGCCTCGCCTATCGCGATCCGCGCTGGAACCTCTGGCTCAACTACCTCGACGTGCAGGAGAACTTCAACGCCGAGGCCGGGTTCGTGCAGCGAACCGGTGTCCGGACATGGAAGGGCTACTTCGGCCCGACGCCGCGGCCCAAGCGCGGCCAGGTGAAGATCTTCGAGCCGATGTACGTCTTCACCAACATCACCGATCAGCAGAACCGGCTCGTGGGCCGCACGCACCATCTGATGCTGGGCACCACGCTCCGGAACGATTCGTTCATCAACGTCATCTACCAGCGCGTGCTCGATGTGCTCGACCAGCCGTTCCGCATTCGTCCCAACGTGACGATTCCTGCAGGCCAGTACTGGATGAACGAGTTGAACATGACCTACAACTCGAGTCCGGGCAAGCGTGTGTACCAGCGGCTGACGGTGTCGCCCAATCAGTTCTACGACGGCCACCGCCTGCAGATGACCGCCGCGGCCGGCCTGCGCGCGTCGAGCCGGTTCTCGACCGAACTGCAGTACAACCGGAACGACGTGAGCCTCCCGTGGGGCGACTTCCTCGTCAACCTGACGACACTGCGCTTCGATTACACGTTCTCGCCACGCATGACGGTCCGCAGTCTCACGCAGCACAACTCGAGCACGCGCGAGATCTCGAACAACATCCGGTTCAACTTCATCTACAAACCGGGCAGCGACATCTACATCGTCTACAACGACGTCGCGCAGACGGGGTTGCCGGCGGATGTGTTCGCGAAGAAGGATCGGCAGCTCGTGGTGAAGATGACATACCTGATGCAGCGCTGAAGACCCGGATGTTCGGTCAGAGCGTGAGGCAATCGAGACCGTCGAACTTCGAGAATCCCCTGTCGAAGGTCACCAGCCTCATCCCTGCGGTCGTCGCGAAGGCCGCCAAATAGGCGTCGGTCCAGAGATTCGGCGATATGCGATTTGAGGAGCAGTAGCGCTTCCAGGTGTCGTCGAGGGCCACCGGTTCGGCGGCCAGCCGGACCTCTGGCAACGCCAGGAAATCGGCGCACTTGGCCCAGGCCGCCAACGGCGAGAGCACCTGCGCGTCCATCACGGACCTGTTCGTCAGCAGGCGAAGAAGCGCCATCTGCGTCACGCGACAAAACGCTACGAATGGAGCTGACTCGGTCTCCCAGTAGGCTCTCGCTCGCCGATGATGGGTGTGTGCTTCGGCGGTCAGCGCCAGCCAGACGTTAGCGTCCAAAAGATCTGCGGAGCTTGGCACGGTCCTCGTCCTCGTCCATTCCGGCCTGCACCTGCGGCGTCACGTTCCCGATGGCGCCTCTGCCACGCTTGATCACGGGAAGCGGACTGCGCCGGCGGGTTGGGGCCTCGGTATCGTCTGGCTGCCGCAGTCCACGCTCGACGAAACGCGTGAGGAGGTCTTTGACGGTCGAGCCTTTCGTGGCGGCGCGGACCTTCAGCTGCCGAAACAGGTCGTCCGGTAGGTCGAGGGTAGTCCGCATAGATACATATTAGCATCAAGACGTATCGACGTGTTCGGCTCGGGTACTCGACGATCAGGATGCCGTTGAAGCGCCGAGGATCACTGGGCCGGCGAACCAGGATGCGGATCGCGTAATCGGCGCGCGCCGCAGGCGTGACTGCCCCGCGTGGATGAATGCCGCGCCGAAGAAGATGCAGGAGAAGAAG
>JBEBGB010000487.1:0-4173 GCA_040081675.1 Vicinamibacterales bacterium | reverse complement strand
TGTCGGCCAGGTGCTGCCGGTCCAATTGGGTCCTCGTCGAACCATCGAGTGGGACCAAACGCGTATCGCCTCCATTCATGACGGCGACGAACACCATGTCTCCCGCGATAGACGCGAACTCCAGCTCCTTCACCGATCGACTCGTCAGCTGCGCAAGCGCCTGACGCTGGCGCTCGGGAGAGAAGGCGTCGAGTCGAATCGGTTCGCGAAGGATACGACCCAGAAGTGCATCTACCGGCACGCCGGTGTCCTGGCGGCTGGCTCTCAGCGGAAATGGATCCATGGATAGCATGCCGCTGAACGCCCAGGTCGCGGACGCCACTCCGAAGATCAATCCGAGGATTAGATGCCACCGCTTTTGACCCGAGTACGGAATGCTCGTCGGCGCCCCGCGACGCCGATACCTCTGCGACGGCGAATAGATCCAAATGCCAACGACGAGCCCGAGCAAGGCTGAGAGCGTTGCGAGCCCCGACGACCAGATGACGAATGTGCTCCACTGCGGGCCGTGCCTGCGCAGAGGGGTGAAGTACACCCAATGAGGAATGGGTCCCAGATACGCCTGGACACGTGACGCCGTCGTCGTGAACTGAACGACCTCGCCGGACGCCTGCGAGATGTACACCTGCTCCCCGCTCGGCCAGGAGAACTTCCAGAGCGGTCGCATCGTGCGCAGCGGACCCTCGAGCGTCCACTGGTCGGCTTCGTTGATCGCCGTTGCGATACTGGCGCTGGCCGGTCGTCCAGTCCAGGCCGCGGCAACGCGGAGCATCATCTCCGGCGAGGCGTCACTCTCTGGCTCGCCCGTATCCGCGTAGACGAGGGCATTCCGGCGCCCGATACGAAAGCGGTAGACCGGCCGGCCGTCGAACGTGTTCAGGCGGACGCTTGTCACTGGCTCGCTCTCGCCGAGCCGCGCGTAGGCAGCTTCTGGAGCGACGACGATCCTGGACGGGTCGAGCGCCGGTGACCGCGCCAGACGATCTGCCGCCGTCACGGCGGGGTAGTCCCAGTACATCATCCCGATCCCTGAGAGGAACCAGGTGAAGAACAGCAGGCAGAAGGCGACGCCCAACCAGCGGTGCGCGACAATTGCCACGCGCTTGATCATCGAGGGCGACCCCGCGCGCGCCGTGCACCTCGCAGGAGTGTCGAGGGAAAGCTGGTGTCGTGCACGTGGGACGCGTCAACGATAGCCGAACACTGGCGGGAACACGACAACCACCAGTGCGGCCCATACGGCGTACACGGGCAGATACGTGATCTGCCATTGCTCGAGTGCAGCAAATGAGCCCCGGCGACCGACGAAGCGCGCATAGAGCCACGCCGACCACGTCAGGTTGACGAGCAGAATCAGATTCTCGCCAAGAGCGGCGACTCGATTGGCGGTGAAGCCAAACTCAGAGATGCGGCCCGCGATCGCAGCGAGCGCTACCGCATCGACCACGAGCGCGCTGACCACCAGCAGGAGTTGCAGGCCGTCGAAGAAGTTGGGCGGTGCCTGCGGGTCGCGCGCGGAGGTGGCGTACAGCACCAATCCGACGACCAGCGCTAGCAGCAGGTCGAAGCCGATGAGCACTTCCCGCTTCACGTTGACCGGGTTACCTGTCCACGCCATCGTTGCCAGAAATGCCAAGAGCAGAAGGGTGAAGAGCGGCGTGAACAGCCTGGTCAGCACTGGTGCCATGTTTTCAATGACACTCTGCTTCGCCTCGACGAGCCAGGAGCCGATGATGATCGCGCCCACCGCGCCGCACGGGAGTAGCCAGCCGAATGCGAACCAGTCAGCTTTCATGTCGATAGCAGTGAACATCATCATCGTGAATGCGATGAGGACGCCTCCGCCAAGCGCCATCAACACGTAGTAGATCGCCAACTCGCCCGAGAAGCGGACGAAGTTCATGCGGCCATCACCGTCGAACCAGCGGCCTCGCACGTACGCAACGCCGACAGCCATCCACAGCGCGATTGGCAGGTGCAGAATGGTGAGCACCTCGGTGTCACTGCCCGTTGGGAACAGAAAGACGTTGGCGAACACGGCTCCGGCTGCGAAGGGCAGCGCGAGCCAGAGGCGGCTTGCAGTGCCCCAACCACGCTTCCACACGAAGTAGAGTGCGAGGAGTGGTAAGACGAACAAGCTCGCGTTCCGCGCGTAGAACAGCGGCAGCTCCTCGTCCGGATTGAGGCGCACACCAAAGAGTGTCGGTACTTTGATGGCGACCGCCGCGGCGACGGCGAGGGCCAGGACCACAAACGTTTCGGCGCGTGTGGTCGTGCCCAATTCGTCTGCGGCGTCTGGTGCGATGACCAGTTGCTTCCACAGGCGTTCGGAGTGCGCGCGTGCGAACTCGCGTGACAGCGCGTCGAGGCTGCCCATGCGCTTGACCGCGACGAGGAACGCTTCGTCACCGGTCAGGCCGGCCTCGGTGAGCGCCACAAGCTGGTCGCGCAGGTGTCCCTCGAGCTCCTCCACGTCCGAGCCGTGAAGAGCTTGTCGGCGACGCAGGTACGCCCGCCACTGCGCGATCTGCTCTTCGAGCGGTTGGTCGGCGAAGGTCATCATGCCGTGGACACCTTCATCCAGATACCCCGGAGGGTGTTGTCCACAACCTGCCACTGCTGTCGCTGGGCCGCCAGCTGCGCCCGACCGTCTTTCGTGATCCGGTAGTACTTCCGCTGACGCCCGCTATCCGCCTCGCTCCACCTCGCCGCCACCAGGCCTTGACGTTCAAGGCGGTGCAGCACGGGATAGAGCATGCCGTCGGTCCACTGCAGGTGCCCGCCTGACAACTCGGTCACCCGCTTGATGATGGCGTAGCCGTAACTATCGCCTTCGGTAAGAATGGCGAGCACGAGCGGCGTGGCCGACGCAGCGACCAGGTCCTTGCTCAGGTCCATACGTAGGAGCGTTATACATTGTGATTCTATGTATGTCAACCCACGCGATCGGAAGAGCGCAAGTCTCAATGTCACAATCACGGTGATGGCGGACATGTCTTTGTCGCGAGCGGCGATTCGGGCAGCGCTGTTGGTGCTGAGTCTCGCGTTGGCGGGTTGCGCGACACGCGGGCCACAGGCGCAGCCGGCGGCGGCCAACTCCGTGACAGACGACGTCGCGGTGCGCCCAATCGACCCTGGCAACGTGCGTCTGCCTTCCGCCTCGGAGTCAGCCAGCGACCGCAAGTTCTCGTTCATTGCCTATGGTGATACGCGCGGCCGCGCTGACGGTGTGAGGATCCAGTCGGAGCATCGGGACGTCGTGGATGCGATGCTGCGAACGATTCAGACACAGCGCGACGCGGGAATTCCTGTTCGCTTCATCGTGCAGTCCGGCGACGCCGTGGCGAATGGCCGTTTCGGCCGTCAGTGGAATGTGAGTTTCACGCCGCTCATCGAGCGACTGATTCAGCAGGGGGGCGCGCCGTACTTCTTCGCGGTCGGCAACCACGATGTCGGGACATCGACGAACCTGGACGATGAACGACGCAAGATTGGACTCAGGAACACCAGTGCTGCGATGTCCAGGCTCTGGCCGGCGGAGGATTCGGCAGAGCGCCTGACCGGCTACGCGACCTATACGTTCGCGTACGGTCAACTGTTCTTCATCGTGCTTGACTCGAACCTCGCCGGCGATGCTCGCCAACTCGCGTGGGTGTCTGCGCAACTCAGTAAGCTCGATCGGCAGCGGTATCCGCACGTGATCGCCGTCTTCCATCATCCGCCGCTCACCAGCGGGCAACACGGCGGCGCGACCATCGAGCCACAGACGGCCGCAGTGCGGCGTCTATATATGCCCCTGTTCAGGCAACATCACGTCCGACTCGTGATCACGGGACACGATCATTTGTATGACCACTTCGTCGAGCACTACGAAGACGCCGGTGGAACGTACCGGATGGACCTGGTCGTTACGGGCGGCGGCGGCGCCCCCATCTATACCTACTCGAGCGAGCCCGATCTCGCGGCGTACGCCAGAACGGCGTCGCCCACGAAGGTATCGGTCGACCACCTCGTGCGTCCCGGCTCTACTGACGCGGACAATCCTCACCACTTTGTTGTCGTCACGGTGGACGGCGACCGCTTGTCGCTGCGCGTCGTTGCTGCCCCTGCGGCACCCTTCAGACCGTTCGGCACCGAGACGCTGAATCTCGCACTCGAGAGCCACGAAGCGCG
>JBEBGB010000063.1:0-15119 GCA_040081675.1 Vicinamibacterales bacterium | reverse complement strand
AACTGCGAAAGTATCAGTCATGAAGCGGCTTCTGCTTCTGGCTGCGGCCTTCGTTGGAGCGACCTCGTTGACCATTCACGCACAGCGTTCACCGTTCACGGTTGTCGAGACAAGTCTGGCTGACGTGCAGGCTGCCCTGCGCGCGAAGCGCGTCACGTCGGTGCAGTTGGTGACGCAGTACTTGCTTCGAATCGCTACCTACGAAGATCTCCTGCATGCGGCGCTACACGTAAACCGCAACGCGCTGCGCGAGGCCGAGGTGCTCGACCGCGAGCGCCGTGCCGGCCACATACGAGGCCCGCTGCACGGCATTCCAATCGCGGTGAAAGACAACGTTCACACGACGGACATGCCGACCACGGGTGGTGCCCTCGCGTTTGTGGGATACGTGCCGCCCTACGAAGCCACACTCGTGACGAATCTCGAGGCTGCCGGTGCGATCGTGATCGCCAAGACCGGCATGACCGAGCTGGCAAACTGGGTGGCTGGTGCGCCGACGCCGATGCCCGCCAACTACAACGCCGTGGGCGGCTACGGCTTCAATCCCTACGACCCGCGTCGAGACCCACGGGCCGACGCTGACGGTCGTCCCGCGTTGGCCACAGGAGGATCCAGCTCCGGCATTGGCACGGCGGCAAGCCTGTGGGCGGGAAACATCGGGACCGAAACGTCCGGCTCGATTCTGAGCCCTGCGAACCAGAACATGCTGGTCGGCATCAAGCCGACCGTCGGACGTGTGAGTCGTTACGGCGTGATTCCCATCACCGGCGATCAGGACACGCCTGGTCCGCTGGCGAAGACGGTTCGAGACGCGGCAATCCTCCTTGGCGCGCTCGAGGGGGCAGCGCCCGACCCGCACGACCCGGCCACGAGCACATGTCAGGCACCGCCGAATCGCGATTACACACGCTTCCTTCGCGCAGACGCGTTGAGGGGGGCACGCATCGGCATCCCGCGCGCGTTCTACTTCGACGCGCTACCAGGCGCGAGCGGCGAAGAGCCGCGCGGCGGTCTCAACCCTGCTCAACGCGCGGCCATGACCGAAGCCATTGAGGTGCTCCGCAGTCAAGGTGCGGTCATTGTCGATCCCGCCAACATTCCGAGCGTGCTCGATCCGGACCCCGCCAACAATTTCCTGCAGTGGTCGATTTGTGGTGCGGAGAAGCGCGGGGAAGACGAGAAGTGCTCGATCGTGTTCAAGTACGGCATGAAGCGCGACTTCAACGCATGGATCGCGACGCTTGGCGCGTCGGCGCCCGTGGCGTCGCTGACCGCGCTTCGCGAGTGGAATACGGCGCACGCGGCGGCTGGGGCGATCAAGTACGGGCAGTCGTTGCTCGACAGCTCGGACGATATCGAGCTCGATCGGGACCGCGCGCGCTACCAGGCCGATCGGGCGAAGGATATTCGCCTTTCGGCGACACATGGCATCGACGAGGTCATGCGAGCCGAACGTCTGGACGCTCTGCTGTTTCCGGGCGCCTCGGGTGCGTCCCTTGCGGCGCGGCCTGGCTATCCGACGGTGATCGTTCCGTTCGCTCTCGTGCCGAACGAGCCTACCGTGCCTTTTCCGGCTGGGTTCGACGCCAAGCCCGCGCCGTTTGGTGTCAGCTTCGCTGGCATGGCCTGCAGCGAACCACGACTGCTGGCGATTGCCTATGCGTTCGAGCAGGCGACAAAGCGCCGTGTGCCGCCGCCGGGCCTGCCGTAGATCAAACGGCAGCGTGAGGGACGGAAGGGGCCGAACGATCAGTGCGGTCCATCTCGGCAGCGTGCCTTGGAAGACGAACAACCAGCGTGAGCGTTCGCTCCACGCCTAGAGCGTTTCTCAATTTGATGTAGCGAGTCGATAGCCGCAATGGCGGGTATAGTTCGCGCATTCGTCAGCGGTGAAGCGGGGCATGGCGTCGGCCGCAATGGCCACCACATCGTCGAAGCTGCGTGGGCGGGCGGCGCGGAACAGGGCTTTGAGTTTGGCGAATGCCATTTCGATGGGGTTGAGATCGGGACTGTAGGGCGGGAGAAAGCGCAACCGCGCCCCGACGGCCTCGATCGCCGCGCGTGCGTCCGGGTGCTTGTGCACGACGAGGTTGTCGAGCACAACGACGTCGCCCGGCCGCAGGGTGGGCACTAACACCTGCTCGACATACGCCTGGAAGGTCGGCGTGTCGATCGGACCATCGAAGACGGCGGACGCGCCGAACGCGCCCGGTCGCAACGCGGCAATCAGCGTGTGCGTCTGCCAGTGGCTGCACGGGGTATGGTCATGCAGGCGCGCGCCGATCGGACTGCGCCCATAGCGGCGGAGGAGATCAGTGGCAACGCCCGACTCGTCGACAAACACATACTGGGTGGCGTCGTGGACCGCTTGGCCGGTGCGCCACTGGCGCCGCGCCGCCGCGACATCAGCGCGCCGTTGTTCGTCCGCGTGTACCGTTTTTTTTAACGCTGAACCCCAGGCCGATCACCGCGCGCGCAATGGTCGCCACGCTCGCCGTCGTGTGGAGCGCCGTCTGCAATTCCGCCAGGGTCACATCGGGCTTGGCCTCCAGCAGGGCGCGCAAGCGATCGTCCTCGCCCGCGAGCCGCCGGGCCCGAAACTTCGTCTGTGGCTTCGGTGCCAAACTCCCCGTTTGCCGCCGCCGCTGCATCAGCCGATCAACCCAGGCGCGGCTCACCTCAAACAGCGCCGCCACGGCGTCCGAGTGCAACCCGCGGTCCTTCGCCGCCGCCACACGTATCCGGAGATCCATCGAGTACGGGGCCATGGTCCCTCCCGGCAGAGGAGTACCACGGCTCGGTACTACGTACAAGTGAGAAACGCTCTAGAACCTGAATCTGAGGCCCAGGGTCGGCAAACGCGGAATCCCCTGGTCTGGCGTCTCGACGATCTTCGGTTTGTCGGACGTCGGGTCGTACTGCAGACGCGGATCGAGGCTGCCAGCATTCTTGCGATTCAGCAGGTTGATGACTTCGAGGTACATCTCCCATCGACCTTGCGCACCACGAGGACGCCACGTCATCCGAAGGTCCTCGCGCGCGAACACCGGCAACCGCGCGTTGTTCAAGTTACTCACGCCTCCGAGGTTCACGCTGTAAATCGGGAGTCCCGTCGGGTCGAAGGCCGGAACCAGCTCCGCGACGTTGCCGTCGTGGTCGCGGTCCGTGGTGTCGGCGACGCTCGAGACGCGCAAACCGAGCGCTGCCGTCCGTGGAAACCCTGAGGCGACGCGTGTCGTCGACGCGATTTCCCAGCGGTCGGACAGACGATACGAGGCAACTGCCGAGAACGCGTGGCGCCTGTCGTATTCGAACGGGTAGCTGCGTCCGTACGCTTGCCGGTCGGCCTTGCCCCATGTGTAGCTGGCCCAACCACGAACGCGAGCTGTCGTGGGCACGGTGGTGCGGGACACAAACAGGTCGAACCCATACGCGTGCCCACGCCCGTCATTGGTCGGCGTTGTCGTGATGATCGGGTCCGTTGGAACGCTGGACGCCAGCGACAAGGGAAAGTCGTACTCCGCAAGGCGCACCGTTCGCTCTGCGTCGGTTTCGAGCCGGCCAATCAGCTGCTGCGACAGCTGCTTGTAGTAGCCCTCGACACGCAGTGTGGCCACACCGGCGACGTCGTGCTCGAGGCCAACCGAACTCTGAATCGCTGCCTCGCTGCGCAAGTGTCTGGCTTGCTCACTCGTGAGGTCCAACACGTAGTCGCTCTGAACCAGCTTCTCGTAGCCCGGACTCTGCGTGTACTTGCCGATCGCAGCGCGGAGCCGCGTTGAGGGCTTCATGGAGTACGACAAGCTGACACGTGGAGAAACCGGCGTATCGCTGACGCCGCTCCGGTCGAGTCGCGCCCCCGCTTCGATTGACAGTGCAGGCGCCACCTGCCACCTGTCGAGCAGCCACAGACCGCCCCTGTTCACGTCGCGGCTCGATATGAGGGAGTCTGGCAGGCCCGCCCCACCCTGCTGTGACGATCCGTTCACGGCCGCAGGGTTCCGGTCGCCCTGGATGATGAACGCGAGGTCGGTCGAGAGATGGTGCATCTCACCGCCGGCTTCCACGACGTGCTTCCCACGTGCCCAGGCAAATTCCTGGCGGAGCGAGACGTCGCGGAGGGTCAACGTTCGCTCGAACGCGACGTTCGCGTCCGTCTTCGCGCTGTCGTCGGGCGCATTCGAACGCTCGTTGCGATTGTCGAACACAGCGTTCACCCCGAACGACGAAGCGCTTTGAGAGTAGGAGGCGGTCGTGTGCGACTGGCCAGACGTGCCGACCGTCGAGTCGAGGCGGACCGATGCGAGGTCGTTCTTCGTGTTGTCGTTGAACTCACCGCGCGCATCGTTCTCGTCGATGTTCAACGCGGCGGTCTCGCGGCTGCGGAGCCCAAAGAACGACAGGGTGCGACCCGGCTTCAGTTCCCAGACCTCTTTCGTCTGCAGGTCCGCGAACTTGGGGAAGTCCTGATCGACGATGCGCGAGGCAATGAGATCGTAATAGGTTCGTCGTGCACTCACGAGCCACGAACCTGTTGCGTCCGCCGGCAGCCGGCCTTCGAGAATGACATTCGCATCCGTAATGCTCAGCGACGCCGAGCCGTCCAGCCGCTTCGTGCGTGTGCCTTCGCGGTTCTCGACAAGCAGCAACGACGAGAGACGATCGCCGTACTTCACGCTGAAACCGCCGGTCGCGAGTTCGAAGCGCGAAATGGTTTCCGGATTGAACGCACTGGTCAGCCCGAAGAGCCGGTACGGATCGTGGATCTCGACGCCGTCCATCAATGTGAGGTTTTGATCCGGAGCGCCGCCGCGCACGGCGATGCGGCTGCCGAATTCCTCCGTCGCCGACACGCCAGGCAGTGTCTGAAGGGTGCGAAACACGTTGTCGAGCGCGCCAGGTGTGCGGAGCACCTCCATGGACGCCACGGCCACAGTTGACGGAACGGACGCCGGAGGCTGTGCTGCAACCACATCCACCGACGCCGAGTAGGTGGAGCGAGGGACAAGCAGCAGTTCCGTATCGAGCGCGTCCGCTTGCGTCACGTCGATCGTCGTCGCCAGCGGATAGAAGCCGTTCAACGTCAGCTCGAGCAGCGGGAGCCCGGCTGGAACCCGGATGGCGAAGCGTCCCTCCGCGTCGGTGACGACGCTTCGGTCCAGGACGCCCACCGTCACACCGGGGAGCGGCGTCCGCGTCTCGGCCTGACGGACAACGCCAGCAATCTGGCGGTCGAGCGCTGGTTGTGCGCTGGCAAGCGATGCGACGAAACAGGCGAACAGAACGGCCAGCGTCAGCTGGCGAGCAAATGAGGTCAGCATGCAAAGGTGATTAGGATCGATTGTGCCCGATCCGTGGCCGATCGGTGCAGCAGGACCCAGGCGCCGCCGCGGAGGACACCGAGGACCCGACAGCACCAGGGGCGTGTCACGGCGAGGAACCCGGGCGAGGCGTCTCCACACGGAGAGGTCGGGCCCCGCGATGGTTGACGTCGGCCTGCCCGGGTCGACCATGAGCCAAGCAATCAGCGCGCCCACAGAGTTGGATCGGGCGCGAGACCGGAAACTGTACAGCCTGCTCGCCTTCGCGACCCACCTTGCGCCGCACAGCAATCCTCGCGCAGAAATACATGTCGACAATTGACACCCTGGGTTGCCGCGTGGCGCGACCACGGCGCCAATCGCCTATCGCCCACAGCCCATCGCCGAATACACTTCCAGCCCACATGCAGATCCTACGTAGCGTCAATCGCGTGCCGGGTGGATTGATGGTCGTGCCGCTCTTCCTCGGCATGGTCATCAACACGTTCGCGCCGAATCTTCTCAAGATCGGCGGCTTTACTCAGGCGCTGACCGGTGTGGGCTACCCAACGTTGCTCGGAATGTACCTGTTCACCGTCGGCACCAAGATGACGCTGCGTGCCGCACCGCGGATGATGTTCCGAGGTTTTGGCATCATGGCGGCCAAGGTGGGAACAGCCACGGCCCTGGCGCTGCTCGTCGACAGAGCCTTCGGTGGGAATCTACTCGGCCTGAGCACGCTCGCGGTGATGGTCGCGATGAGCGACACCAACGGCGGCATGTTCATGGCGCTCACAAGCGTGATGGGCAACAAGGATGACGCGGGCACCTACGTGCCGCAAAGCATCGAGACGGGTCCGTTCCTCACCATGCTGATCTTCGTGGGCACCGGCCTCGCCGTCATTCCCTGGCTGACGATGGTGTCAGTGATTGCCCCGATAGCGGTCGGCGCAATCCTCGGCAACCTGGATGACGACGTCCGGCAATTCTTCGGATCCCATGAGCCGATCATCGTGCCCTTCATGGCGTTCACGCTGGGACAAACCATCGACCTGAAGTCGGTGGTTACGGCGGGACTGCCGGGCATATTGCTCGGGCTCTCGGTGCTTGTCTGCACCGGCGCGGCCTGCATTCTGGCCGACCGACTGCTGGGTGGATCCGGCGTGGCCGGCGCCGCGGCGTCGAGCACGGCTGGAAACTCGGCGGCTGTTCCGCAGGCTGTGGCGCTTGCCGATCCGACCTTCGCGGCTGTGGCAGCCGCGGCGACCGTGCAGGTGACGGCGTCTGTCATCGTCACCGCGCTGCTGACGCCGCTTCTCACCTCGTGGTGGTTCAAGCGCACCCAGATGCGGTGACAGGACTGTACGGCTCGGCACAGTTCTGTCGAAACCGACGTCGAGGCTGCAGCTACCCTGCTACTCCGTCCAGGTAGTGTTCGGCGTCGAGCGCGGCCATGCAGCCTGACCCTGCGGCCGTAATGGCCTGCCGATAGATGTGGTCCTGCACGTCGCCACAGGCAAACACGCCAGGAATGTTCGTCTTCGCACCGCCGTGCGTGATGATGTAACCACCCTCGTCGAGATCGAGCTGACCCTTGAAGAGACCCGTGTTCGGTGTGTGACCAATGGCCACGAACACTCCGGCGACAGGAATCTCGCTGACTGTCCCAGTGGCCGTGTCCTCGAGCACCACGCCCGTCACTTCTCCCTTGCCAGTGTCTTTGATCTCGTGCACGACGGTGTTCAGGCGGATCTCGACCTTCGGATTCGCGCGCACCTTGTCCTGCATGATCTTCGACGCACGGAACGTATCGCGTCGGTGAATCAACGTGACCTTGCTGGCGAACTTCGTCAGGAAGTTCGCTTCCTCCATTGCCGAATCGCCCCCGCCCACGACGGCGATCTCGAGACCACGGAAGAAGTATCCGTCGCACGTCGCACAGGTCGACACACCGTGACCCATGAGACTGCGTTCGGAGGGAAGCCCCAGCAGCTTCGCCGACGCACCGGTGGCAACAATCACGGCCTTCGTCTGGTACTCCGCGTCGGAGGTCTTCACGGTAAACGGCGACGTCGACAGATCGACCGCCGTCACGTGACTCTGCACAATGGTCGCGCCGAACTTTTCGGCCTGCGCGCGCATCTCGGCCATGAGGTCGGGACCCAGGATGCCGTCGCGAAACCCGGGAAAATTGTCCACGGCGGTCGTGATCATGAGCTGTCCGCCGGCTTCGAGTCCCTCGATAACCATCGGATGCAGATTGGCACGAGCCGAGTACAACGCGGCCGTGAGTCCGGCCGGGCCGGACCCTATGATGATCACGTTACGTGGGGTCATTTAGATGTGCTTGTCGATGACTTTCTTGAAGTCTTCTTTCGGCGCCAGGCCAACGACCGACTCGACGATCTGCCCGCCCTTGAACAGCAACACGGCCGGAATGCCACGAATCTGGAACTTGATCGCGGTGTTCTGGTTGTCGTCTACGTTGAGCTTGCCCACGACGACCTTGCCGGCGTACTCGGTCGCGAGCTGATCGATTGTCGGGCCGAGGCGTTTGCACGGACCGCACCACTCCGCCCAGAAATCCACTAGAACTGGTTGCCCACTCTTGAGCACGGACTGGTCGAAGTTGCCATCCGTAAAGGTCTGCACGTTCTCGGCTGCCATCAGGCTCTCCCTTGGTTGATTGCTCGTTCGTATATTTTGACGTACTCGCGCGCTGAACGGTCCCAGGAATGGTCGAGCCGCATCCCGGCGACCTGAAGCGCCTTCCAGGCGCCTGCGTCCTGGAACAGCGTCAACGCGCGTCGAATGGTGTTCAACAGTGCCCAGGGCGAGTAATCGGTGAACACAAAGCCCGTCGACTCCGGCGTGTCCGGCTGGTAGTCGGTCACGGTGTCCGCCAATCCTCCGACGCGCCGGACGATGGGCACGGTTCCGTACCGAAGGCTGTACATCTGATTCAAGCCGCACGGCTCGAATCTCGAAGGCATGAGGAACAGGTCGGACCCGGCTTCAATCAAATGCGCCAGCCGCTCGTCGAAGCCGATTCGCGCGCCGATTCGATTCGGGTACTGGCCCGCCAGCCAGCGCCACAGCTCCTGATACTTCGCCTCACCGGTGCCAAGAATGACGAAGGTGGCACCAAGGTGCGGCAGGTCGCCGGCCAACCGCTCGATGAGGTCGAGCCCCTTCTGTTCGACCATCCTCGAGATCATCCCGATGAGAGGCCGGTTGAGGGCCTCGTCATCGGTTGGCAGGTGGTACTCGGCCAGCACCGCGGCCTTCGCGGCTCGCTTGCCGGACAGATCGTCCGCCGAATACGCGCGTGGGATGAGTGGGTCAGTCTGTGGATTCCACTGCGAGCTGTCGATGCCGTTGAGGATGCCAACCAGGCGATCGGCTCGCGACCGAAGGACGCCGTCGAAGCCGACGCCTCCGTCCGCTGTCTGAATTTCCTTCGCGTACTGCGGACTCACCGTCGTAATCACATCAGCGTCGACGATGCCGCCTTTGAGAAAGCTCAGTTGTCCCCAGTATTCGAGCTGCTCCATGGTGAAGAGCTCCCGGGGCAGATCGAGCCTCGGCATCCACGACGAATCGACAACGCCTTGATACGCGAGGTTGTGAATCGTGAACACCGAGCGTGTCTGCGCAAGCGTCGGATGCTCCGCGTACATCGTGCGCAGGTAGACGGGCGCGAGCCCCGCCTGCCAGTCGTGTGCATGCACGATCGACGGACCGGTCCGCTGGCGCGACGCCCACTCGAGGGCGGCCCGCGTCAGTACTGCGAACCGATACGGATTGTCTGGAAAGTCGGTGCTGCCGACGCCGTACAGCGTCGCGCGATCGAAGAGCGTTGGAGCGTCAACAAGGAGCGCGCGGCCGCCGTCAGACAGCGGTGTCTCGAAGATCCCCACCTCGATCGGAACTCCGCCGACACTGAGTCCAATCGTTTCGCGAAATTCACCAGCCGATACGCCACGATAGCGCGGCACGACGAGCGTGACGTCCCAACCGAGGTGGGCCAGGGCGGAAGGCAGCGCACCGAGCACGTCGGCCAGACCTCCGGTCTTCGAGAACGGCAGGGCCTCTGAGCCAATCATGAGGACCGATCGCCGACGGTTCGACCCGGGCTTACGCGGCACAGCCCTTCATTGTATCAACGCACGCTGAGGCACGCGCCGGCACGCTACAATTTCACCGTGAACGACCGTCCTCCCAGACCGACCCGCGCCGAGCCGCGCGAGATCATCGAGCTCAAGCAAGTGAAAGTCGACCATCCTGAGTTAGCCGACGCTGTCGATATGCAAGTCGCGCTCGTCGAAGTGCAGCGGCGCATTCAATCGCGCGTCCCGCTCCCCCGCTTGCAGCCCGAGACCGCCTGGCTCGCAATGCAGCAGCAAGCGGCGCGACCCGCCGTGCGTTTCGAGGACATTCCCCTCGATTGGAGCGACCTTCGCCTGGCACTCCGACAGACCGCCGACGTGCTGGCCCGGTTCGACAGTCTCGACCGCGCGGACTACGAGCACATCGTCTCGATGACGCGCGAGAGCAACGCGCTCGAACCGCTGGTCACCAACTGGTATATCGCCACGTCGGGCGTGGACCCTGGACCAGGGCCTGAACGACTGCCGCCCGGCGAGCCGGCGGCGCTCGAGCAGGTGCTGCTGTTGGCGCTGCGCCCGTTCCTGGTCCGGTGTGCCGAGGCGCTTCTGCCCCGGCCCGACTTCTCGCAGTGGCATCACGGCCACTGTCCGGTGTGCGGCTGGGAGCCCGACTTCGCCGTTGTGCTGCCATCGGGCGAACGGCGGCTCATTTGTGGTCGCTGTGTCGCGCAGTGGTCGTACGGCGCGCACACGTGCCCCTATTGCGGCAACGACGACAGGGCCAAGATCACCTCGTTCGCGACTCGTGACGGCCGCTACCGCGTCTACGCATGCGACGGCTGCGAGCGCTACTTGAAGGCGTATGACGCGAGAAACGCCTCACGTCCCGTGATGCCGTCGGTTGACACCATCGCTACGCTGCCGCTCGATGCGGCGGCAATGGCGCGAGGCTATAGGGGATAGGAACCGACGCGACAAAACGAAACGGCCCGAATAATCGGGCCGTCATCGGCGCGTCGAAGATGCCGGCGTTACTGCTGCTGTTGCGGTTGCGGGAGAGCGACTGGCGTCTGCGTGGCGAAGACTGATGCCTTGGCGGCCAACCAGTTGAAGAGGTTTTGCGTTTCCATGAAACGCCCCGCGTTCGACCGCGCGCCCAGGACCACAACCGCTACTTGCTGCCCGCTCTGAGGAAGCCGGAGCAACGTGGCGAGGCAGTACCCAGCCTTCGAGATGAAGCCGGTCTTCCCTGCCAGCACTTCGACGTCGGGGCGACCGAGCAGATGGTTCGTGCTGCGGAAACTGATATCGCGACTGGCGGCGTGCACGGTGTAGAGCGGCGTCTGCATGATGGCGCTGATGCGTTCATCCGTCGAGGCGTAGGCAATCAGGCGTGCCAGGTCGAATGCCGACGATACATCGTCTGAGAGCAGGCCGGACGGGTCGGTGTAGTGCGTGTTCTCGAGGCCGAGTTCGAGCGCCTTGTCGTTCATGCGCTGAATGAAACCGTCGTAACCCTGCGGCGACACTCGGGCCAGCGCGCGCGCGGCGGCGTTGTCGGATGCGATCAGCAGCAGGTGCAGCAAATCGCCCGTGGTGAGCGAGTCACGCAGTCGCAAGTGTGTGGTCGAGGCGCGATAGACGTCGCTCTTCACGACCGTCACTTGCTGCGTCAGATCGGGATCGTTCTCCAGGAACACGGCAGCGGTCATCACCTTGGTAATGCTCGCGATGGAACGCTGGTCGTCCGAGTTCTCTTCCCAGAGTATTTGTTTGGTCTCCGGGTTGTAGATGATCGCCGCGGCCGCGCGCAGGTCTGGAACCAGATCGCCACTCGCGTCGACTCTGTAACGTGGGGTGACGGTGTCCGCGATCTCGCGCCGTTCCGCAGCGGCGCGTGCCGCGGCGGCGCGCTGCCGCCGGGTCATGACGATCGTGGTGGACGCCCGCTTCGGTGCGGCTGTCGCACGCGCGCTCGTCGCTTTCAGTGTTCGAGCCCGTTTCGTCTGGGCGACGGTCTTGACCGGCGCGGCGACCGTCTTGCGCGCAGCAGTTCGCTGCGAGAGAGGCGGCCGGTCAGCAGCCACAGGCTGTTTCGCCGGGCGGATGGGCTCTTTGGCCGTGGCGGGTGCCGCCAGCCAACTCATTTGCAGCGCGAGCAGAGCCGCGCCGATCCAGTATTTTGAATTTATAATCACTCTACCGGCCCGTGACTGTAAGTTGCGAAAACAGTGTCGCAATTCTAGCAATGAATTGATAGAGCGCAAGGGGTTTGTTGGCGCGACCCGAGAAACACTTACGGTTCTGCCCGCCGCGACACCCCTGGCAGGCCTGTGCCAGAATGCTCGGAACCCGCCAATCCAGCTCTTGGATTGCGGCTATGCAGACGTATCGGTTGCTCGACGCACAAACTGCACATGACGACGCGAGAAACTGAAGAGTATCGGGCGCTTCGGGACACCATTCGCGAGCGCGGCACGGCCAGGCACTGGATTGTCGTGGTCGGCTTGGCGGCCTGGTGCACGCTCGCGGTGGCCATCTCCGTACTCGCCACGCCCCCGGTCACCACGCTGTTCCCGCTCCTTCTGTTGGCAGCCGTATTCGAGGTGGTGTTCGCGCTGCACACGGCCGTCGAGCGGGTCGGCCGCTACGTGCAGGTGTTCTTCGAGTCGTCGTCCGACGAAGCTGCGTGGGAGCACGTGGCGATGGCGTACGGCCGGTCGTTCAGCGGAGGTGGCATCGACGCCCTCTTCTCGCCGCTGTTTGCCACCGCAACCCTGTTCAATTTCATCCCGGTCCTCGTGACCGGTCCCCCGGCTATCGACTGGGCGCTGGTTGCAGTCGTGCACGTTCTGTTTGTCGTTCGCGTATGGGTCGCGCGCAGCCAGGCAGGACAACAGAGGAAGATCGATCTCGAACGGTTCGAGAAGCTCAAAGCAGACCTTGTTGGGAGGAACACTCATTCGTGAATTGGTGAATTGGTGAATTGGTGATTTGGTGAGGTGGAGAGTGGGTCTTCAATCGCCCATTCACCAAATCGCCAACTCACGAAGTGCGTGAATCGAGTTCGGCTTCTCGCATTCCGTGGACGGAGTTGATCAGCCACAGTCGCGGCGCCCGCTTCACCTCGTCTAGCGTCACAGCCTGCTCACTGATCATGCCCTCCGCAAGCATCTCCGCTCGATAGGTTCCGGCCAGGAGCCCGGAGGACACCGGCGGCGTCACCCGGACACCATCTATTTCCACGACGAGGTTCGCGGTCGTCGCCTCGGTCACCTCGCCCCGATCGTTCCAGAGCAGCACGTCGTCGTGGTCGGGGGCACTGGCTCGCGCCTTCTCGTACGCAGAACGATTCGTCGTCTTGTGATAGAGAAATGGACTCGACACATCGACAGCATTTTCCGCAAGGCACACGCGGAGTCGCTCGGCCGACAGGACAAGTGGGGTCGACTCGACGGTGACGTGCCCGTCCTGCCCGACGAGCACGCGTACGCGAAGGGGCCACGCGGCGCCGACGACGGCATCTGTCAGCGCGTTCTGCACAGCGGAGATGACCAGCGGGATGTCGAAGTACTCGGCGGCACCAACCACTCGGTCCACGTGGCGGTGCAACAGGTAGTACCCGTCTTCAGGTATCCAGCGTAACGTTTCGAGCAGCGCAAAGGGTTCGGGTCTGGCCTCCAGGATCGAGCCCTTCACCAGGCATTCGGCGTATTCGGCCCCCGCATCCGAGTCCCACACGACACCGCTTCCAACACCGAACGTCACAAGCCCTTCGCGTCGATCGATCAGCGCGGTCCGAATAGCCACATTGAATCGCGCGAGGCCGTCGGGCGGCACGTGACCAATGGCGCCTGTGTAGATACCCCGCGGTTCAGACTCCAGGTCGTTCAGTAACTCCATCGTCCGCTTCTTCGGCGCTCCGGTCACCGAGGCCGACGGATGCAGTGCGGCGACGACTTCATCCAGGGGCGCAGCAGTCCTGGCCCGCACCTCGGACGTCATCTGCCACACGTTCGGATAGCGCCTCGCGGTGAACAAGCGTGGCACCGACACGGTGCCCACGTCGGCAACACGACCCAGGTCGTTGCGGACCATGTCGACCACCATCACGTTCTCGGCGCGTTCTTTCGGCGACGCAACGAGCGCCTCGCCCACTGCCCGGTCCGCCTCGAGGGTCAGGCCACGCCGCGCCGTGCCCTTCATGGGGCGCGCAACAACATCCATCCCCTCGAATTCGAAGAACAGCTCGGGAGATGCGGAGCAAATGACGTAGTCGCCAAGGTCGATCAAGGCCGAATAATCGCCCCGCTGCGCTCGACACAGATCCGCAAAGAGCGACCTCGGATCGCCTTGAAACGCGGCCCGCATCTGAAAGGTGAAGTTCACCTGATAGCTGTCGCCATCTGCGAGGTGCTGCTTGATCCGGTCGAACGCCGCGTCGAACGCGCGCCGGTCGAGCGAGGGCGTCAATTCGCCAACGCTGTACTCGCCTGCGCGAGTGGGAGGACCGACTTCAGCGATGTTGGAGGCGTCGAAGAGTCCGAACCACGCCAGCGGCAACCTCGAATCAAATCTCGGAACTGGGAGCCCGAACGAGGCCGCAGCCTCGTACGCCAGGAACCCAACGGCGTGAAGGCTGCGATCACGAGTCAGCTGCTCGACATCTACCAGCGTCCGTCGAACGGACTCGGGCGAGTCGGCCTGCAGCACCAACGCTGGATTGGCAAACGCCAACCACCGTTCGCGATCGATTTGAATGCACGCTGTGAAATTGTGACTCACTGAAACAGATTATCTCGCGATGCAATCCAACTCGTCGGATCGCGATCGACTTCTCGCGAATATTGCCGTTCGGCTTGCATCAGACGAGCGTTGAACCATTCGATAATTCTCTGCGCGAGGAGTAACTATGAGTCTGGTTCGACTGCTTGGCTTCACGACCTTGACCTGCGGCTGCGTCGTTGGTCACTACCGCGAAGTGCCGACGAGCCGCGAGGTGACCTACGTCGAAGAGAAGGGCAAGGGCTGCTCGACGCACGGCCACCGCCGCAACCACACCATTGCACCCGAGCGAGGCAACAGCTCGGTTGCACTGAACCGAGCCTCGTAACGAGGCGTCAGCCTCCACGGATCCCGGCCGGTCCGTGCCACTTGTACTTCGTCCCGCCGTCACGTACAATCCCGCCGACGCCCAACAACGAGCGAAATTATGGCCAGTATCGTAAAGCCGCACACTGAAGTACGTACGGACGCCGGGGCGACCGGCACGTTCTATCTCGCCGACTGCCGCGACGTGCTGGCCGAGAGGGACGAGGCCAGCGTCGACGTCATGGTGACCTCGCCTCCCTATAACCTGGGCATTCGGTACAACACGTACCAGGACAGTCTCGAACAGGACGAATACCTGCGCTGGACGTCGACCTGGGTGGCCGCCGCCGCGCGCGTCCTGAAGCCCGACGGCTCTCTATTCCTGAATGTAGGTACGCGGCCGTCCGACCCGTGGACGGCGCTGGATGTGGCGCAAGCCGCGCGTCCGCATCTCCGGCTGCAGAACATCATTCACTGGGTGAAATCGGTCGCGATCGACCAGGCGTCGACAAGCGCCGCGGCCGGCATTACCCGCGACATTGCCGTGGGTCACTACAAACCGATCAACAGCGAGCGGTACCTGAACGACTGTCACGAGTTCGTGTTTCACTTCACGCAC
>JBEBGB010000486.1:0-4179 GCA_040081675.1 Vicinamibacterales bacterium | reverse complement strand
GAGCTTGACGGCCCGCGAGGCCCAGGCCTGAGCCAGTTGTCCTTCATCCACGATACGGGTGACGGCGACGGGATATACCGTCTGAGCGAGACGAAGGCGTGCCTCGCTGTTCGCGACGGCAGCGCTCGACCAACGCTTCCCCTCGCAACTGGCGCAGCTCAAATAGAGATCGCCATTACTGTCCGCCCAGCAGTTGAGATTGAGGGCGTGTGGCAGGAGCCCTGTGTCCACCTGGACCTGACACAGCGGGACCTGGTTGGCGAACGACCAATCGGTCACTTTTTCGCCGGCTTCGACACCACGCAGGTAGAGCCCGGGTACTCCGCCGCAGGGGCACGAGACCGCCCAGTAAGAGATCGCGATGACAGGTATGACAACCAGGACCGCGAGGATCAGCCGCTTCATCTCTCTCGTCCTCCACTTCAGAAATCGATTCGAATACCAAGCTGCGCGAGACGTGGACCCAGCGTCCGGTTTTTCACGCGGAAATTCGGGCTGCCCAGTATCGCCTGTGTCCGCGGATCGGCGTAGGTGTTTCCCGCATTCAGGAGATTGAACACCTCGAGAAAGAGCTGCACACGGGCCTTGGCCGCCAGCGTCCTGCCCTTGGCCGCGCGCACGTCCCATGTGGCCCAGGCGGGTTGATGATAGGGAAACCGCGGCTGCAGCCGACCGTCGACGATGGGCCGATCCGGATGAAGGCCGTCGTTCACGACGCCATCGCCGTTGAGATCCGTTGAACTGTAGACCGGGAACGCCAGGCCGGAACCGGCAGACCATGTCGACGCCAGCGTGACATCGCCGGGCAGCGTGGCCACCAGATACGACTTGACCTGGTGTCGCTCGTCCAGTTCGTTGATGCCGTAGTCCGCTTCGAGGTTGAAGGGATCGGACGGACCAAAGACCGCTTCCGTATCACGCTCCGTCGAACCATTGCCCATGCTCTTCGCGAGGGTGTAGTTCGCATAGAACTGGAAGCGGTTCGTCAGCGGCTTGCTGAGCGAAATCGTCAAGGCCTGGTAACGTCCGTGACCGAAGCTGGCGAGTGCGTTCGCCTGGGCAATGGTGCCGTCTGGTCGGCCAGCGGCCAGGACGGCGACGCCACGACCAAACTGATCGAACCGGGTCGGCACAGCCAGATTTCGATCCCAGGACGTCGCGCGAAATCCCCCGATGCGCAAGTTTCGCGACTCGCTCTGCATGTAACCGGCCTCGAGCGACATGCCGGCCACCTGCCTCGTCACCGAGGCTGTGATCTGGAGCACCCGCGGGTTCTCGAAACCGGGATCGACATAGGAGATCGCCGGCGGCCCCACGAGCGACGCGAGGCTCGAGCCAGGCGTAATCGCCGACGGCAGCACCGCGGGGAACGTCACGCCAACACGTGACACCGGAACGAACAGCGTGGTGTTGCTGACGCCGGCGCCGCGCAGGGGGAAGTAGATCATCGGAGTGCGCCCGTAGTGCAGCCCGGCCGAGCCCTTGACGAGCGTTCGTTCGTCGGGCCACTGATACGCCACCTCGCTGCGCGGTCCCCAGTTGTTCCGGTCGTGCGGAATGCCCTGAGGTACTGGTGCGTATGTCTGCTGGATCTGGTTCCCCGAGAACGTCGGCACGCCGACCGGCACCTGCACGCCGGCAATGCCCGCCTGGGGTTGAGGATTGAGCTGCAGGTCGTAGCGAAGGCCGATGGCGACGGTCAGTCGCGACGTCGGCTTGATGCGATCCTGAACGTAGCCCGACGCCTCATGCTGCCAGAAACTGTCGAGCAGTGCTGCCTCACGCGCCGTGAATCCGTTGAGACCGAAGTTCTGAACATAGAGGAGCGGCTGGCGAGCGATGAACGCCTCGAGCGTCGGAAACACGTAGCCGCCGTTCAGCCCCAGCGCAAAGGCGTTGTTGCGCATGTTGAACGCGTTGTAGTCGGCGCCGAACCGGATGTCGTGTTTGCCCCGGACGTGTACCGCGCTCTCCGACACCTGGAAGCGATACATGTCCTGAGTGCTCGGGAGAAACAAGGCGCTGCCAAACGTACCGGTGTCGGAAATCTGCACCTGTGGACCGTCGGATTGCGACGCTCGCGGCCGCGTCTCGCGCGACGTCTGCACTTTGGTTTCCAGTTGCAGGCCGGCCAATGGTCCGCTCAGGCTCGCGACGATCGACGTGCCTTGATTGCGGAACGTCTCGAGGTTCGACGCGGCCTGGCTCAGGAGCACGCCGCCGCCGGCGATGTTGTCGCCGTAGCTGCGCGAGAAGCTGCCGCGGATGCTGAAACGCTGGCGACGCGTAATCGCGTGATCGAGCTTCGCGAGGAGCGCAGTCACGTTTTCGTGTCGCGGATACTGCCCTTCGAGCGCGCTGAGATTCGGAATCCCGAGTTCTGGCACCGCAAGGCCGCTGACCGGCCGCGCAAACTTCACAGTGAGTGGCGTGGTTTGGCGCTGGATGTCCGCTGCGCCAAAGTAGAACGTGCGGTTCGCCGCGAGCGGCCCACCCAGACTTCCGCCCGCAAGGTGGCGGACCAGATTGTCGGCCGCGTTCCCGAACGCATCGTCGGCGGTCAACGCGTGGTGGCGCAACGAGTAGCTCGCTGAACCGTGCCGCTCGTTGCTTCCCGATTTCGTCACCACGTTGACGAGCCCGCCGTTGGACCGGCCCGACTGGACGCCCAGTCCCGCGGCGGTGACCTCGAACTCCTGGACCGCCTCCAGCGGGATTGTGAAGTTCTGCCGTTCAATCGAGCCGAAGAACTCGCCGAAGAAGTTGTTCGTGAAGTCGGCGCCGTCCACGTTCAACGCGAGATAGTCGCCCGGCTGACCCGCCACGCGGAAGGTGCCGCGCGTGCCGGTGATGGCTCGCGCCGTCGGCGAGAGCAGCGCGACGCCTCGATAGTCGCCCCCATTCAGAGGCAGATTCGAGATCGCACCTGTGCCGAAGGTTGCGCCGAGCGCCGGCGCAGCGTCGCCCGCCGCGACAATGGCGAGCGTCTCGGTCAAGCCGGCGATCCTCATCACGAGATTGACGACCAGCGCCTGGCCGACCCCTAACGTCAGAGGTGCGCTCGTCGCTGCCGCAAAGCCAGAGCGATCGGCTTGCAGGACGTACACGCCCGGCGACAGCAGCGGCGCAGAGTACCGGCCATCGTCGCTCGTCACCATCACGCGTTCGACGCCGGTTCTGGTCTCGCGCAGGGTCACCGTCACGCCACCGAGCGCCGCCTCTGTCTGGTCGCGAATCGTCCCGGCAATGTCGCCGCGATCGAGCGTCTGGGCAAAGATCTGTGAGGCGGCAACAAGGAAGACGGTGACGATCGCCACCCTGAGGAGCGCGGTCCGATGCCAGGAACGCCCGCCAACAGACCGCAGATGAACGCCAGTGTGACCCTTGACCCCGTTCACATGGCGGTCGGTTCTGTCACTGCCACCGCCACCGCTCACCGTGCGGTCCAGTAGAAGACTTCCCACGTGTGCAACGGCTCATTGGTGCCCGGGATGATTTGACCGGTGAAGTCGTAGCGCATCGGCATGTTGTTCTTGGCGCCGTACTTTTCCAGATATGGAATTCGCGCCTCACCCACGACTTCCTTGCCCGCCAGTGCATAGGTGCGATCGCCGATCCTGAGCCAGCCGTTCGGATTGGACCGTACCCGTCGCGCCCAATAGCCGTCGTCGGGACGAGTGGCGGTGATGATCCCGCCTCCTTCCGCAACGTACCAGACATGAATGACAAATGGCGGGAAGCCTGCCAGTTTCAGCAGTGCGACCTTCTCGCCGTTGACCGCGCTCCAGTCACTGGGCGCGGCCGTTAACTCCCCGCCGATACGCACGCCGGGAAATCGGGTGTACGGCGCGGTGAACACGTAGCAGGCAAGTCCCACCGCCAGTGCCAGGCCAACCGCAAGTGCCACCAGTCTGTTCTTTGATGTCATCGGAGTGTTCCTCAGCAAGTCGAGCTGCTTCTCAATTCCGCGTTCATCCGGCCTACAGGCTCGAAGAAGCTCGGGCTCGCGCGGCCGGCCAACACTCCTAGCGGGGCGTCCACAGAAACACCTGCCATTCACCCACCGGTTCAGACTCACCAATGATGACGCCGCCCGACAGTCGCCGACCGAGATCGGGTCCAAACATCGCTTGGATATAGGGCTTCTTGGCGTCACCCACGACTTCCGTCGCCTTCATG
>JBEBGB010000485.1:0-4183 GCA_040081675.1 Vicinamibacterales bacterium | reverse complement strand
GCGGAGGTGGCTGCGCTCATGGGCGCACCGGTGGAGGAGTTCGCGCTGACGCGCAACGGAACCGAGTCGCTCCAGAACCTCATCATGCAGTACGGCCGCCTGTCGCCAGGCGACAGCGTGATGTATGCAGACCTCGACTACGACGAGATGCAGCAGGCGATGGAGTCGCTGCGCCGCTATCGTGGCGTCAACGTCATCACCTTCGCCATTCCGGAGCCCGCGACAACGGCGAACATTCTGGCGGCCTACGAGCGGCAGTTGAAGGCTGCCCCGGCCAATCTGAAGCTGCTCCTGGTCACGCACCTGTCGAACCGCACGGGCCTCGTCATGCCCGTGCGCGACATCGTCGCGATGGCCAGAGCGAGGGGAGTGGACACCATCGTCGACGCGGCGCAAACCATCGGTCATCTCGACTTCAGGCTCGCCGACCTCGACGCCGACTTCGTCGGTTTCTCACTGCACAAGTGGTTGTGCGCGCCGATTGGCACTGGCGCGATCTGGATTCGGCGCTCACGCCTGGCCGACATCGAGCCCTGCATGGGCAGCACGATGTTTCCGCCGGACGACACACGCAGCCGCTCCAGCGTTGGAACCGTGAACTTTGCCGCTGCGATGACGGTGCCCGCCGCCATCGCGTTTCACACACGCATCGGGGGCCGGAACAAGCAGCGACATCTGCAGTCGCTTCGCGACTATTGGGTGGAACGGGTTCGCGACGTCAGGGGCATGCAGATTCTCACGCCAGACGACCGCGCGCGTTATGGTGCGGTGACCAGCTTCAGGTTGCCAGCGATGAAGGATTACGCGCAGGCGCAGCGCCTGGCAGCGCTGCTGCTCGAGAAGCACAAAGTCCTGACCGTCGCCAGACGTGGGCTCGCGGCAGGCGCCGCGGTGCGCGTGACGCCAACGTTGTACAACACCCGCGAAGAACTCGACCGTCTGGTCAACGCGCTGCGCGTCGAGAGCCCCGCGTTCGTCTGAAAGCCGTGCCGGCGCTAGAAATTGAGCAGGCGGGTGTACTTGACGATGAACGAGCGGCCGAGCAGCGTCTCGCGCGTCAGTGCAGAGGTGTCGCGTCGGTCGTTGTAGACCACGAAGAGCCCGGTGCCGCTGCGCTCGAGGAGCGCCAGGCGGATGTTCGACGAGACCGACGAGGTCTGGCTGTTGTACTGGATAAGGCCAGTGACGCTGGCCAGGTTGGTGAACGAATAGGTCACCTTCAGCGGCAGCAGATCCGCCTTGAAGCTACCGTACGGAAGAGTGATGTCGTCGCGGTTCCACCCTAACGAGGACAGCAGCCGCACGCCGAGCCGCACGTTGAACGTGGTCTCCCAGCCGCGGTAGTCGCCGTCGTAGTAGCCGCCCGTCTTCCAGCGAAGGGTGGTGCTGAATCGGGCGCTAGGATCGGTGAAGTACTCGGCGACGCCGAGGAGCCAGGAGTACTCGCCAGCCGGGATGGTCACCTTGCGGCCCACCACGTTCTGGTACACCGTGAACGGCGTCAGCGGTCGGTCCTGCTGCGTGTCGACATAGTAACCAAACCGTCCGCCCTGCCGCGGCTGAACCTCGAAGAAGTGCCAGTGACCGCGGGAACTCTCGAGACGGTTGCTCAGATTCGCGTAGGCGTTGTAGCTGGCATGCGGCGAGATGCGTCGGATCCAGGGCCACTGCTTCGGCTGATAGGTGAGGAAGTAGCGCCCCTCCACCTGCCGATAGGCGCGTCGCGGCAAGAAGCCGACTTCCGGATTGAACGCGTCGCCCACCTGCGCGTAGCCAACGGCGCCGTTCCACAGCGGGTTGGCATAGGTGTAGTACGCGCGCCCCGCGTAGTCGGAGCCACCCTTGGCAGCAGGCGAGTCTGTTCGCGCGAGAAATGCGAACAGCTTGCCGTTCTTCGTCGTCTGCCACGCCGTATCGACGCCGTAGGCGCGGTTGAAGTCATTGGGCTGCGCGGCCCTGCCGACGCCCTGACGGTTGACGAACATGGCGCCGATGTTCGATCGGCCCAGTTCGCGCTGCACGCGCATCACGGTGAAGTTGTTTCGCGGGTCGGTTGTCTTGCCGCTCGCATCAACCCCCTCGTCGGTCTGCATGTTCAGCAGCCCGATGTTGTAGCCCTGACCCACGCGCCCGCTGAGTCGGCCGCCGGCCATGATGTCGATCGGCGCGCCCGCCTTCGAGAGCCCGATGCGACGAGGGAAGAACAGGTCGATCGCCTGCGGCTGGCCAAGCTGGAATGTCTGCGCGTTCTCGAGAAAGAACGGCCGCTTCTCCGGGAAGAAGAGCGGAAACCTGGTGAGGTTCACCTGCTGCTCGTCGGCTTCTACTTGCGCGAAGTCGGTATTGACGGTCAGGTCGAGCGTCAGGCCTGGACGCACACCCCATTTGGCATCGACACCAACCGCGCCCGATCGGTCGACCTTCGGCGAGGCAATGCTCTTGTCGTCATTCACCGAACCGACACCGAACGGGATCACCTTCAGGTCGCGCTGTGGAGCGAGCGTGAGCCCATCGAGCTTTGCCGCCACCGATACGCGGTGCAGCGTGTAGCCGCGCGGCACCGGCGCAAGAAACGACTGCTCGTTCCGGCGTCGGATGATGCGCATCACGTTGACGCCCCAGGTGCGGTTCGCCCCGGGCGAGTACCGTACCGTCTTGAGCGGAATGGCGAACTCCGCCTCCCAGCCACGCGCGGTCGTGCTCGCACGCACCGTCCAATCGGCATCCCAATTCGGGTTGAATCCGCTCACCTGCCCCGACTGCGATCCGCCGCCGCCGGCGCGGCCGCTGGCGCCGCTGGTTTGCCCCTCGCCCATCACCTGTCCGTCGTACTCGATGGCGAACGGGTTGGTGCCGAAGACGAAGGCGTTCTGGCCGTCGTTGTAGGTGTCGAGCAGAATCTGGATCGAGTCGGTGTCGGTCAGTTCCGCATCTCTTCGGCTCTGACTGACGACGATCTTGTCCGGCTCCGAGTCGAAGCTGACCACACCGATGTAGAGCGTGCGGCGATCGATCAGGAAGCGCACCTCCGTCCGCTCACTCGCCGGCTGCCCTTCATTCGGTTCCTGCTGCGTGAAGGTGCTGTAGACCGGCGCCGTCGCCCACACCGCGTCGTCGACCCGCCCATCGACCGTCGGCCGGGCGCCGTCTGCCAGTTGGCCGGCCGTCAGGTGCGGTACCTCCTGAGCGTGAGCCAGCGATCCAGCGGCGAGGAACGCCGCGACACACATCTCCGCGCGGAGACGACAAAGATAAGACACCACGAGATTGCTGCCCTTCTGCTGTCCGAGACGCTTCAACGGGGCCGCTGAGCCTCACGGTTGAACCAATCGACGATCTGCCGATTCCGATCATCTCGGTTGAGGGGCAGCGAGTGGCCGTCGTTGTCGTAGATGTGGAGCGCGTACACCTTACCCGCCGCTTGCAGTGCCGCCGCCATCTCCAGCGCCTGACTCACGGGCACCATCCGATCCCGGCGGCTGTGCAGGATCAGCACGGGCACTTCGATGCGATCGGCCCAGCGCACTGCTGACCGATCGCGGTACAACGTCGCGGCGTTGTGCGCGTAGTCGGGCCAGACCTTCGACCAGCCGTCGTAGGCGGCGTCGCCATCGACGAACTCCGGCCGGGCCCGGCCGAATGCCTCGAGATCCGACGGTCCGGCAATGATCGCCGCCGCCCTCACCGGGATGCCGCGCTTCAGCGCCAGATAGGCCATCGTCCCGCCCCTCGAGACGCCGATCATGAACAGGCGGTCCGGATCGACAAACGGCAGCGCACGCACGAGCGGCACGAGGTTCAGGATATCGTCCACGTCCGCGCCGCCCCACTCGTCGCGCCTCGAACGCTCGCCTCGGAATCGATAGTCGGACGCGACGACCACGAAGCCGGCTTTGGCCCAGAGATAGAAGTCGACGACATTGAGATCGTCGAGCCGACCGAAGTCGCCGGTGCCGCCGCGGTTGTAGATGATGACCGGCCAGCGGCGGTTGCCGGAATCGCGCGGCCGCACCATCACGCCGCCCACGGAATGGCCACCGCTCCGGTATTGGATGCTGTGCACGTCGAATCGTTGCTGGGCGCGCGCCTCCTCGTAGACCTCACGAGGGAAATAGCCGCGGCCGAACTCGTCGAGTTGCGCGAACGGCGGGAGGGGCGCGCGCGGAGCGCTGCTGATCAGATC
>JBEBGB010000484.1:0-4184 GCA_040081675.1 Vicinamibacterales bacterium | reverse complement strand
GGACGCCGTCCTCGGGAATTGGCGTGGCTCGGTGAAGTCAGCCGGGGGACCCGAGAGCCCCATCGTCATGACGATTGCCAAAGACGGCGCGCGCTACATCGGGGCGACATCAGGCCTGTCCGAGGGCGGCGACGTGGCCCTGCGGAAGGTCGACGTCACCGGCGGTGGCGTGTCAGTCGAAGCCACAGCCGACTCGCGACTCGGCACCATCGTCTTTTCTGCGACGCTGAACGTGCAAGGGAACACCCTGGCGGGTGACGGCGTGCTGGCCGTCGGCAGTCAACGCTTTCCAATCAGCCTCACCATGCAGCGACGTGTCCGTTCCGACGTGGTCCAGCATCAGGTTGACCAGACGGCCGGGTACTTCGTCGGACGCTGGAAGTTCGAGTACGTCGGCGGGGAATTTCCTCCGCTCAGCAGCGGAAACCAGCAAGGCTTCATCACCTTTGCGCGCCTCGGTAGCGCGCCGTTCGTGTCGGGCACCCTACAGGGCGAGTCATTCGGTACCAAGTTCGAACAGCGCATGACGATCGGCGTCGACTCGGAGGCCGATACCGTGCTGCTGACGGAAAGGCACGCCGACGGAACGGAACTCCTGAGCCTTGGCAACTGGCGCAGTCCGCTGGCTGTTGTCTTCGTCACGTCACCGATCCAGGCGAGCGGCCGGACGTATCAGTTGAAGCGCGTGTTCTCGATCCTGTCGGAAAGTGCGTTTGACGTAGCCGAGGAGTTCTCCGTCGACGGCGGACCGTTCCGCCGTCTCGGAGCCGGACACTACACGAAGCAGTAGGTCTGACTATCACTGTGCGCCAGAGCGTCGGCGCGCGTCATCGCCGACTGGCGCGGTAGGCGCGCGCTCGCTCGCCGATGTCCCGCGCCGCTGTCGCCTCGCCTCGCGCAACGGCGAGGGCAACCGCCCGGTCAGCCGTGCTGACGGCGTCCGCGATCCGTCCCGCCGCGAAGTAGCTCGCCGCGAGCGTATCCAGCACGACGATGTTCTGGCTCGAGGTGAGGACGTCAGCGCGCTCGGCCATCCGGACCGCCTCGTCTGCCCGTGCCACATCGGGTGGCTGGGCGGAAGCGAGAATCCAGGCGAGATCGGTCAGCGCGCTGAGATGGTCCGGACGGATTCGGAGAGCCTCCCTATAGCTGCGAAGGGCGCCAGGGACATCGCCCGTCGAGACCTGCGCGGCCGCTGCTGCGGCACGCGCGTCGGCATCGTCCGGATCGAGACGCAGCGACTCCATGAACGCGGCGAGCGCCTCCGACTGGCGACGCTGCGCCATCAGCAGACGGCCGCGATTGAAGTGCGCCCGGGCGCTTCGAGGAGCGAGCGCGATCGCACGGTCGAACGCCTGACGCGCGGCGTCCATCTCGCCACGCAGCAGGTACACCGCGCCGAGGTTGTTGAACGCATCGGACCAGTCCGGCCGAAGCTCCGTCGCGCGTTCGAGACGGAGAATCGCCTCGCTCAGGCGCTTCTCTTTCAGCAGCACGGTGCCAAGCTCAAACTGGCCGTCGGCCGACTCGGGGTCGAGTTCCAGCGAGCGTTCGAGCTGTGCGATCGCGTCGGCGGCGCGTCCCGCGGCCACGTAGTAGTACGCAAGATCCCGCCTGATGCGCGGATCGCGCGGACTCGAGACAACCAGCATCTCGTCGCCGGCCGTGTCGTCGCGAAGCATCTTCGGCGCAAAGTCGTCGTGGAGCGCCGCGCGCTCGGCTGGTGTCGACGTCATCACCTGCATCCACAAGTCGCTCATCTCAGCGTCCGTCGTCTGGCCGAAAGTCACGCGGCGCGGCGGGCGAAACGGGTTTCTCGGGTTCCCGTCGGAGTTGTCGTAGACGTACTCCATCTCGAGCGACGTGCCTCGAGGAAGACGGACCGGGCGGACAAACCGATAGACGTCCTGCCAGCGGAAGTCCCAGTCGACGATCTCGAGCAGCCGCTCGATACGCCCATCAGGCAGTCGCGCCGTGCCGGTCACGGATCGCGCGAGGTTGTGCGCGTGCGGCTGCAGCGCGAGCACATCGACGTCGACCGGCAACACGTAACGGTCGGTGCTGAGATGCCGCGAGACGCCAGCCGGGATGTCGAGTCGCTGATTACTGAGCCTCAGCATGTACGGCGTACGTGTGGGCGGCACGTCCGTGAAGAGAAAGCCGATTCGGCACTGCACGCGCTCGGCCTTGCCGGTGGGGGTCAAGTGAAGTTCCACCACGAGGTCGGCGCCGGCCGGCAGACGCCAGGCCGTGTCGTCTGACACGTGCGGCCGCTGTCCCGGCGTCCATCCCAGGAACTGACCGTCGGGGAACTGCGCGTTGGGGCCGCTGCCGTCGAATCCCGGTGCCGGGTCATTCCCGTCAATGCGCCGGGTCGATCCGGTGACATCAATCTTGATGTTCGCGTGGTGGACGACGCCGGCCGTCTCGGGGTGGAATTCGATGCCGCGGACGAATCGATCGCGCGTCGATGCAACCGGAATGACGAACGTGCGGATCGTGTCGGCGCCGTCTCCCGGCACGAGGTACGCCTGCGGCATTGAGACGACGAGATCCGGCACACCCAGATCCCATTCGCTCGCCGGCCGTCCGGCATCGAGGTCGGCTGACGGTGCCCCCTCGGGTGCACCCTCGTCCACCCATCGCTGGATCAGGGCAATCTGCTCATCGGTGAGCCTGCGGTCATCGGCGAAGACACCCGCGGCCCCCCGCGCCTTCCACGGCGGCATCGTCCGGGTGCGCGTGACCTGGGCAATCAGCGTCGCGCGCTGTCGGACGTCGAGATACGTCGCCATCGAGAACGGGGCGCCGCCTCCCGGACGATGGCACGAGCGGCACTTCTCGGCCACGAGAGGACCGATGTCTGCATGGAATGTTGGTCGCAGCGATGCGGCGAGGCTTGCGCGGGGAGTCTGGGCCGCCCCTACAGCAGCCATGCCGAAACACAGCGCAAAGACCAAACTGGTTGACGCGTGGACACGCATGGGAAGCAGTGCAGGCGGGCAGCCGATCGGCCGCCCGCCCCAAGGAGTTTCTAGAAGGTCAGCGTGCTCGACAGACGAAGCAGCCTCGGCTGCAGGATGCTCAGCGGCGTCCCCAACGACGTGCCGTACGCCTGGTTCTGGCTGAGCACGACACTCGAGTTCGTCGCGTTGAACACGTCCACGCTGCCGTCCACCTTGACCCGGCCGATCCGGAAAGCGCGCCGGAAGCTCAGATCCAACTGATTCCACCGAGGCAGGTACGTCGACCCCGGATCGCTCAAGCTCGAGCCGGTGTAGCCGGTGCCGACGACCGTCGTGCTGAGCGTGACAGCCTGCGTGCGGCGGCCTCCTGGAAACACCGTGGCCGGGACCGACCAGCTGACGGGCACGGCGGCGCCGGCGTAACTCTGTATCACGGCGCCCACCTGCACACCGAATCCGATCGGGTAGGTGCCGATGAACTTGAAGTCGTGTCGAAGCGGGACGTCGAACTGACTTTGATCGCAGTTGTAGAGCAGGTTCGGATCCGGATTCTCGCACGTCACGTTGGTGGTGCGCTCTCCGCCCCATCCGCCGATGAGCGTGCCGCCGCGCGGCAGGCGTACGGTCGCGCTCAACTCCAGCCCTGTGTAGTCCCTGCGCGTCTTCGACCGGTCCGTGCTCGTCGTATCGAGGAACAACGCCTGCCCCGCCTTCGCCGCGTTCAGGTTGTAGAGCGTCATGGTCTTTCCGGTCAACGGATTCGTTGTCTCGAAGGCCGCGTAGTCGCTCACGCCCACCAGCTGATTGATGCTAATCGGCAGGTCGTGCCAACTCCGGCGGAACCAGGCGACGCCCACCGACATCCCGGACGCAATCTGGTGATCGATGCCGACGTTGTACTGGAGGTTGTAGTCGCGCTGCTTGTCAGGATCGGCCAGGCGGTTGTTGCCGAAGGGTACGACGACCGGCCCAATCTCGTTGTCCTGGGCGATGTTGTCGCGATAGCCAGGGGCGCCGACGCGCGTGGGGTCGCACGTGGACGTGCCAGGCAGGAATGCGCAATCGGACCAGTTGCGCGTGTCCGACCGCAGCGCCATCGGGTCGTATGCCGCCGTTGCGTTCACCGCGTAGCTTGTGTCGTAGCGGTTGAAGCCGAAGCGAATAGCGGTTCGTGCGTCGCCTCGCAAGTCGTACACCACACCAATACGAGGATCGATG
>JBEBGB010000062.1:0-15176 GCA_040081675.1 Vicinamibacterales bacterium | reverse complement strand
CGCGTACGCGATGTCGATGCTGTGCCACCGTTGGCTGTAGGGCATCGGCATGATGAAGTACACGTTCGCCATCTCGAACAGTGCGAGCAGGCCGGCTCCGAGATAGAACAGTTTCCTCATGATGGGGATCTTGCCAATGCTACAACGGCGGGAGAACGCGCTGATCGTGCGGCGGTCTCTCGATCACCGCGCGAGCGCGCGAAAAGTCTCCGCCGTCACATTGACCGCACGCGCAAAGCCCTGCACGTAGCGTCCACGTCCCAGCGTGAGCACACAGATGCGGAAGTCGCCCAGCGCCGTCGTCGTCGACGCAGCTGGAAAGCGGCTCACCAGACGTGCCGCCGCCTCGTCGAATGCCTGTGAGTCCCGCTCGAGCACGTTCACGACCGCCTGAACGCTGAGTCGTGGCACCTGCATCGCGTCCAGGTCGGGCGTCGCGGCCTGATGGACCAGGAGGCCAATGCTCGCGCCGTGCTGCAGCCCCTTGGCGTGACGAGCCAGCCCCGACACCTGAACAATGAGCGACGTGTAGTCCGGGCCGACCGCGTACGGTAGCAGGGCAGCGACCAGCTCCTTGTCCACGAGCACGGCGGCAGTCAGGACCCGTTCAGTGTCGATCAATTTGCGAAGCGCAACGAGCGTCGACCCGTCCATGGCGAGATCCTAGCGCGTTTCGAGCGGGCAGGCTGGGCAGGCAAGGCAGGTGGGGCAGGCAAGGTCTATCGCACCAATGACGAAGGACCAGGGACGGACCAGGGAGACCTAGAACGGACCAAGAACAAAGAACGAAGGACCAAGGACGACATCGGATATCAAACACGCCTCTGACCAGGGGACGTGAGTCCGCCTGATACGATGGACTGTCGATGTCGTTGCCGAACCCCCGTTCGACTGTGTCGCGCATGGCCGGATACACGCCTGGAGAACAGCCAAAGACCGGCGAGCGGATCATCAAGCTCAATACCAATGAGAATCCTTATCCGCCGAGCCCAAGGGTTCTCGAGGCCATTCGCGCGATAGACCCCCACACGCTTCGCCGGTACCCGCAGCCGATGGCCGACGACTTCCGGGCCGTCGCCGCGCGCATCCACGGCGTTGAACAGGAGTCGGTCCTTGCGGGAAACGGCAGTGACGACATCCTGCAGATCGCTCTGCGCACGTACTGCGCCGCCGGCGACGTACTGGCCAGCCCCGACCCTACGTATTCGCTCTATCCGGTCTTGTCCGAACTCGCCGACGTGCTTTTCACGACCGTGCCCTGGGGCCCGAACTGGAGCCTCCCGATCGACGCGCTGCTCGCCACCAACCCGAGAGCGATCTTCTTCGCCAACCCGAATGCGCCCTCTGGCACCTGGGTCGAGCCCGACGCGGTGTCCATGCTCGCGTCGCGCACGGATGCCCTCGTCCTGGTGGATGAGGCGTATGTCGACTTCGCGGACGCGAACTGTCTGGGCCTTCTGGCGCGGCACGACAACGTGCTCATTGCGCGCACGTTGAGCAAAGGTTATGGCCTGGCCGGATTGCGCTTCGGTTACGCAATCGGGCATCCCTCGATCATTCAGCAGATGACGAAGGTGAAGGACAGCTACAACTGCGATGCCATCGCGATCGCCGCGGCAAGCGCCGCGCTCGAGGACCAGGCGTACGCTCGCGAGTGCTGGTCGCTCGTGCGCCAGCAGCGCGATCGGCTCACTCTTGACCTCACGCGCCGAGGCTTTCTCGTGCTGCCAAGCCACGGTAATTTCGTGCTGGCGACGGTACCTGGACGAGGCGACGCGGCCTGGATCTACGACGCGCTCAAGAAACGCGGACTGCTGGTCCGTTTCTTCGACAAGCCAGGGCTCCGTGACAAGTTGCGGATCACGGTCGGCACCGCGGACGAAAACGACGCGTTGCTCGGTGCGATCGACGCGGTTCTCTAGATACCCGGGTCGCGCGACAACATGCTTGGCGTTTGTTCGGTGCGGCAGTCTCGTTCGTTAACGTAATCTTCAGGTGGTGAGCGTGCTACGCTCGCCCTCCCACTTTCAGGAGGCTCTCATGAACCCAACCGACCCAGGCTCGCCAGATCCTGCCGCTCAGAAGCCGGTCGCACCCGTGCAGAACCCGCTGACGCTCATCATGACCATCAAGTCGCCGACGGACGCACAGATGCTCGCGGGGCTCCTGGCGAAGATTCAATCGGCGCCGCCCGCGCTGAACCCGATCTGGGCCGCCTTGACCAAGCTGAACATCGTGCACTTCGCGCGATTCGTTTTCCTCGAGAACAACACCAAGCTTGCCGTCATCACGACCTATGACGGCACCTTCGAGGACTACATCAACGACTTCATCGACGAGATCGGCGACGTGTTCAACGCGCTCTTATCGCACATGTCTTCGGCGCCGCCCCTGCCCGTGCAACAGCACCGCAAGGAGTTTCTGGACTACGTTCGCGCCAACGATCTTCGTTGCATCGAGCCGTTCTACAGCGCCTACCCGAAGGCGACTGTGCTCGACATCAAGACCGCCCTGGAAGACTAGCGAGGCTGGTTCGCGATGGCAGACTTGCCGCTGGAGGACATTCAGGGTTTCGTCCTGCGTACGTACGCGATGCCGGCCCTTCGCGTGTTTGCCCTGAAGGTCGAGCAGCCGGCCGCGGCTGGCCGCGTGCTCGCGGCACTGGCCGAGGGCGCTTCGTCGCTGCCGCGGATCACCACGGCAGTCACGTGGACGACGAAGCCGGAGGCGTGCGTGAACATTGGCTTCACCCACGGCGGCCTTGCGGCTCTGGGCCTCAAAGGCGACGACCTGGCGTCGTTTCCAGAGGAGTTTGTACAAGGACCCGTGCAACGCGCCGCACGTGTCGGCGATGTGGGCGATAGCGCGCCGGGAAACTGGAAGGGCAAGCTCGCCGATCCGGACGTTCACGTGCTGGTGTTCGTCTTCGCGCAGACCGAGGTCGCCATCACCGCCACAACCGATGCGTTGCGTGCCCAGTTTGCAACCGGTCCAGCGTTCAGCGAAGTGTCAATGCATGACGCGCGAAGCTTGCCCGGCGACGTCGCGCACTTCGGGTACCGCGACGGCTTTGCGCAGCCATCCGTTGAGGGCGGACCACCGCCTACGCTGCCCGACGTGCTGCCTCAGGCTCCCGCGGGCGAGTTCGTGCTGGGCCACCAAAGCCAGTGGAAAGACTTCACCTATCCAGTGCCGCAACCCGAGACGCTTGGTCGCAACGGCAGCTTTGTGGCGTTCCGCGTGCTCGCGCAGGACTGCGCGGCGTTCGAGCGTTTTCTCACGCGAGCGGCCACCGACACCGGCCTCGACCGCGAGTTGATTGCGGCGAAGTTGTGCGGACGCTGGCGCAACGGCGTCCCCCTGTCGCTCTCGCCGACCACACCAGACGCCAATCTCCCGCTGAGTCAGTACAACTCGTTCGACTACGCTCCGAATCCTGCAGTGCCGGACGCGGTGAAGGATCCGCGCGGCGACCGGTGTCCAATCGGCGCGCACACCCGGCGTATGAATCCCCGCAACTCCACGGTGGCGGGCGGCAGCGGCCTCAAGCGTCGCATCGTCCGGCGTGGTTTGCCATACGGACCACCGTACGAGCCGACCAATCCAGATGACGGCATCGAGCGCGGGTTGCTCGGCCTCTTCATTGGCGCCAGTATCAAGGACCAGTTCGAATTCCTGATGGGCGACTGGGCGAACAAGGGAATCTTCGCTCCGGGCCTGCAGGGCACGAAGGACCCTGTGCTGGGGGACAACTCCTCACCAGACGCCACGTTTCTGATGCGCGTTGACGGACGCAACGTCGAACTTGCGGGGCTCTCGCGCTTCGTCACCTGCCGCGGCGGTGCGTATGCCTTCTTGCCAAGCGTGACGGGGCTTCGGCACCTGGCCTCCGTCGCGCTATCAGGGTCGACGTAGCGCGCGGTCCTTCGTTCGGAAACCGCTCTGGAAACGGAGCCAAGGTCGACATGCTGCTATTGAGTTACGTTGCGGCGGGCGGGATGGCACTCGTTCTGACACTGCTGTCGGCGACGCCGCTCGATCAGCCACGCAGGTTTGCCCTGCAGCAGGCCACGGTCTCGAAACCACTCGATGTGATCTACGTTCCGACGCCGGACAGCGTGGTGAAGGCCATGCTTGACACAGCGAAGGTCGGGCCCGGCGATGTTGTGTACGACCTGGGTTCAGGCGACGGCCGGATTCCGATTGCAGCCGTCAGGGATTTTGGCGCGGCGCGCGGTGTGGGTATCGAGCTGGATCCGCAACGCCTGGCCGAAGCTCGGGCGAATGCGATTGCGGCAGGTGTGAACGAGCGCGTCGAGTTCGTGCAGCAGGACTTGTTCGAGGCCGATCTGTCGCGAGCGACAGTGATTGCCATGTACCTGCTGCCCGCGATCAACGCGCGGCTTCTGCCAACGCTGCGTCGGCTTCAGCCGGGCACTCGTATCGTGTCGCACAACTACGACATGGGGCCGGGCTGGAAGCCCTCAAAGACCTTCGTCGTCGACAACAACGTCGTCCACTTCTGGACGGTGCCCCGGCGTTAGGGCCGACGAGCTTCCTGGGCAATTAGTGAATTGGCGAACTTGCGAGTTGGTGAGTCCGAACTCGTCTCGGCCACCAACTCACAAATTCTCGACATCACCAATTTCCACGGCGGCGGGCTCTATGGCGCCTATCGAAAGTTGTTCTGCAGGTTTATGCTGCCCGCCGCTTCGAATCAGCCCTTCATGGCGCGTTCGTGGATGGTCTTCACGGTCTGCCAGCCAGCGGCGACGGCGCCTTCCTGCCAGTCCGGCTCCGAGTACGGACACACGGCAGCCGAGCCGATGACGAGCCGATTCTCCATCTTCGACAGTTGCGCGCGGCGAGCGGTGGCCGATCCGGTGGCATAGCCACCCTCGTTGTACTTCACCTTCTTCCACCACACGCCAAACCCACTCTCGAACTCGGTGCGCAGCTGCGAATGCACCTTCGCCGCGTTCGACAGCACGTGTTCGAGGCGCTGTGCCGGCGTTTGATCGAGCATCGTGCCGACGGGTCCATTCGCATAGAGCCCGAGCAACACGCCCTTCTTCGAGAAGAAGCCGGTGGAAGGATACGAGAACTCGCCAAGCGGCAGGTTCGAGTAGAGATGCCCGCCAAAAATCTGGTCGTCTTCCTCCCAGAACCGACGCTTCATCTGCAGACCCATCTTCGCGCTGTTGCTGGTGGCGACCGCCTTGGCGGAGGCCATCATCTCCGGCGAGAAGTTGATGTCGAGCTTCGCGATGATGGGCATGGGCAGACAGACCGCTACGAAGTCGGCGGTGAGCTCGCTCTTCTTGCCTGACTTGGTGTCGAGCACGGCGACCTTCACGCCGTTCTCATCCTGCCGAACCGAGATCACTTCCATGCCGAGGCTGATCTTCTGGGCGCCAATGGCGCGGGCCAGTCCCTTTGGGAACTGGTCCATCCCGCCCACGGGCTGGAAGATTGGCGCTGCCGACGTGCCGTCGGTGAGTGGCACGGCACGGAGCCGGTTGCCGATGCCGGCGCGCAGCAAGGCACTTGTGTCGTACGCCTGGCGGTTGCTGTCTCCGATAGCTTTGTATGTCTTGGTGGTAGCGTCGAGATATCCCGAGCTGACCAGGAACCGTACGAAACGTTCCTTGTCTTCGGCCGTCATCGGCATATCGAGTTTGTTCTGATCGACGGCCTTCACCAGCAGCTCGTTGATGTGGCCGAACATGTCGGCCTTCACCTCGCGCAGCCGCATGCGTTTACCGGCCATCGCGCCGTACTGTTCGCCTTCGTAGAAGAAATACGAGTTCTCGGCCTCGTTGATGAACAACTCCATCGGGACGCCCACTTCGCGGCAGTAGCCGAGCACACCCGTGTGTGTGAAGGGGATGCGCCACGGTCCGACGTTCACGTAGAGACCGTCGTCGAACGTACACGTCTGCTTTTCGCCGCCGCCGATTTCGGTGTGCTCGGTGCCGCGTCTGACCGTCCAGGCCAGGCCGCCCACGCGTTCACGCGCTTCGACGACGCGGACGTCATATCCGAGCTTCCCGAGTTCGTAGGCGGTGACCAGGCCGGACACTCCCGCACCGAGCACGATGACCTTGTTCTTGCTGGGCTTTCCTGTCAGCTCGGGCCGACCCTGCGCCTGGCCTGCCATGAGGTCCCACGAACTCATCGCCGTCATCACGAGCGACGTGCCACCCACCAGCCCGAGTTGCTCGAGAAAGCGGCGACGTGTCAGGGCGACGTTGGGGGTCGAACCGGTTGAAGCCATTACAGAAGCTCCTGCGCTGATGTCCGAAAATGGGCGTCGGTCCATCCGACCCTCGAACCGGGCACGGCGACGCGCGTTCTCGCATTGTAGATGGCATTCGAGAGAGTGGGCAACGAACGCCTTGTGGCACCTTGTGGCAGCCTGTGGCGCCTTGCGCCAGAGTCGCAGCCGACTCGATCCCGCGCGGTCCCGTCTCGACGTTTTGAGGCGGCGCTTCGCTAACGGCCCGAGTCCGACTGCTGCAGATTGCCGTCGAACAGACTCCAGACGCGCGCCCACGAATCGCGCTGCTCGGGCGTGTTTTCCGGCTGTTGCAAGGGCGCCACGACTCGCCTGTCGAAGAGATGCCCGCCGAGCGGGTTGTGATAGACCTTCACGTCCGAGAGTTCCGGCTTGCGGGCGCGAAGCGCGTCCACCAGCTGCATGGCCTCGTCAATGCTCACATCGTCATCATTGTCCGCGACGCTGACCAGGAGCGGCACCTTGAGGTCGTCCACGTGAAAGAGCGGTGAGCGGTATCGATAGACATCCGGTCGTTCCGACGGCGAGCCGCCGAAACGGTTCTGTGGATCGATGGCTCGGCGTTGCGACTCCACGCCTTTCAGGGCAAGGCGATGGAACAGGTTTGTGACCGGAACGATGGCGGCCGCGGCGCGAAACATGGTGGGATTGCGAAACGTCGACAGGAGCGAGATGAGACCACCATGACTCCATCCGATGATCCCGATCCGATCCGGGTCGATGCCGTACCGCGATTTCAGGATGAACACGGCCGTCGTCACGTCGTCCACCTCCGCGCCGCCGTAGTCGATGGCGTCGTAGTGCCGCGGTCCGTACCCGATGCTGCCGCGGTATTCAGGTGCGATCACCACGTACCCGCGAGCGACTGCCTCGCGAATGAACGGAATGTAGTGTTCGTACAGATGCCCGCGGATGTCCTCGTGTACCCATACCAGCGCGGGGCGGTGCCGTGCCGGACGAGTCAAGGGTTGGAAGACGAACGCCGGCACGTCGAGATCGCCACGCGAGCTGCGATAGCTGATCTTGTCCATTCGCATGACGCCGTCGCTGGCCTGCTGCCAGCTGCGATCGGTCTCGGCCTGGACGCGCGACATTCGCGCAAAGTCGACCGCAGGCGTCCGCGGGTTTGACTCCGTCGACCGAAGACGCGCCGCTGATTGGGTCGCTGATTGCGCGGTTGCCGTCAAACCGCTGACACCAGTTGCCAACGCCACGCCGACCGCCAGGCCGGATGCGAAGGTTCGAATCGACATCGAGAGTCGATCTTACGGCAGAGACGACGAGTACAGGCGACTCGACGCGATTACGCCGGGGGCTTGCCCTTGTTACCGTTACTGATGGCCACCCTGGAATGCGCCCGCGTGAGCCATTGCCGCAGATTGCCCGCGGCTTCGTCGGGGGTGACGCCGTAGAACGGCATCAGCGCTGTCGGGACGCCGGGCACCCGCACGATGTACGCGCGCCAGCGGTCGGTGTCGATCGGCGCCACCTCTATTTGGTAGTCGCGACCGCCAATGGTTTCTTCGAATCGATGAACAGCCGTGTGCACAGTAAGGGGACCCGCGGCGAATCTGAGTGGTGAAGGACGGACGGATTGTTACGCGGCTGTTGCACCCACACAAGCGAAGCGCCGCACGAAAGGCGATGCACAGTTCACGCGGCCGACCGAACGCCCGCGATCTCCACGCGATCTTTTTCTCGTGCGCGAAAGTTCCACAGGTTATGCACTGCTCATCCACAGCTTTTCCACAGCTTGACGGTCCGTGACCCGCACCGTACGCTGTGAACGGCCATGAGACTGCACAGAACGACTGTCGTGTGGCTGATGTGCCTGACCACCGCCTGTTCCGTTGCGGTTTCGGCCGCCGGCTCCGGCGCCCTCAACACCGACGATGCGTCGCAAGCCGATGCTGCGTCGCTATTTAGAGTGTTCTTGAAGGATGGCCAGTCGCTGGTCAGCTACGGCGAGTTTGCACGACTCGACGACCGTGTCGTGTTTTCGATGCCGACATCCTCGTCGGTCGTCGTCCCGCAGCTGCAGCTGATTAGCATCCCGTCCGAACGAGTCGACTGGTCGCGCACGCTTTCTTACGCCGAAACCGTTCGAGCGACGGCTTACCTTCGAACTCGAGCCGAGTCCGACTACGCGGCGCTGACGAGCGAGGTCGCGCGTTCGTTGAACGCCGTTGGGCTGACTGCTGATCCTGGCCGACGTCTGAGCCTGATCGAGGGTGCGAGGAAGACGCTCGCCGAGTGGCCGGCCAACCACTACAACTATCGATACGACGAAATCCAGCAGATGCTCGGCGCCCTGGATGAAGCCATCGGCGACTTGCGCGCTGCGAGCGGGTCGAACACGTTCGCTCTCTCGCTCGTGGCCGTGGGCGGACCCCCGCCAGCCACCGAACCGCTCTTGCCGGCACCCGGTGCTCGCGAAGCCATCGAAGGCACGCTGGCGGCTGCAGCGGCGACGACAACGCCCGCCGAACGAGTGTCGCTGCTGATGGTTGCGGTCGGCACGCTCGACGCCGAGCGGCGCAGCCTGTCCCCCGACTGGGCAGCGGCGACTCGTACTGAAACCCTTGCGGAGATTGCGCGCGAACAGGAGATTGACCGGAAGTACCAGTCGCTGGCCACGCGTCTCCTTCCCCTTGCGAGTGCGCGGGCTGCCGCAGCCGACGTGCGCGGTGTGGAGCGCATTCTGACGCAGATTGCGACAACTGACGCGGTACTGGGTTCTGTCCGGCCCGACGCGGTGGCGTCGCTGGTGGCAGCCGTCGAAGTGCAACTCGATACGGCTCGGCGGGTCAGACTCGAACGCGAGCACGTCGCGCTCCGCGCAGTTGAGTTCCGCACCTACCGGACGACGATGGCGCAGCCCCTCGCGCGGCTGCAGCGCGTGACGCGTTCGCTCGAAGACATCAAGGCGCTGGCGGGTTCCAGCCCCGACGCCCTTGGCAGAGTCCTCTACAACACCGGGCAAATCCAGAAGTCCCTGGCGACAATCGAGCCTCCGTCAGAACTGCGCGATGCCCACAGCTTGTTCGTCAGCGCGGTGCAACTGGCGGACAACGCCGCGCGCATTCGCCGCGAGGCTGCCATCGCTGGCAACCTGTCGCGCGCCTGGGACGCCTCGTCTGCGGCTGCAGGCGCCTTGATGCTGGCGGACCGGGCACGCCAGGAAATGCAGGTGGCGATGCGCCCGCCCCAACTCGCGCCGTGATCACGCCGCGTCGGACCCGGCTCGTTCGGGTTCCGGATCTCCGCACGTTCAGACGGGCGATTTGTGTCCTGTGCAACGCGCCGTTGCCGAGCACGGCCCCGGAGTTCGCTCGAACTGACGCGAACGGAGCGGCCGCGGTGTCGGCTTCTGGCGAGACGCCTTCGGCCTCAGCACCCGACGCAGAGTCGAGGCTGGTCGTCGTTCCGTCCCGCGGAGCAGCGACGACGCTTGCGCGAACCCTCGCCGCACACGGCGGGAGGGGACCATCACCCACTCTCGCGACACGCGATGAGCTCTACGACGCGCTGCACCAGCGTCTGCTCGAACCACCGCGTCGGCTCACGCCGCTCGAGCGAGACGCGATGGCCCAGGCTGCTGCAAGCGAGGCCGCGCAGGACGCCGCCGATTTGCCGTTCAGGGTGCGCCCGGGCCTCGTGACCGAGATCCTTCGCTTCTACGATCAACTGCGACGCCAATCGCAATCGGTCAAGCGCTTCGAGGAGTTGATCACGCAAGCGCTTGGTGGCGGAGAGCTGGACGACCGTGGTGCCGAACGTCTGCTCCGGCAGACCCGATTTCTCGTGCAGACCTTCCGCGGGTACGAAACGCGCGCGGCCCAGAGCCGGGCTGTTGACGAACACGGTCTTCGCGACCTTCTCATCGCTGACGTGTCCGCCACGCCGCTCGAGCACGTCATCGTCACGGTCCCGGACTGGATCGCTGATCCGGCCGGACTCTTCGTCGCCGACTTCGACTTGCTGAATCGCCTGCCCAATCTGGCGACGATTGATATCGTTTCCACGGAAGCAGCCTTGGACTCCGGCTTCCACGAACGTCTGGACCGCTGGTGGCCCGACATCGATCAGGTGTCTGCGCGCGACCTGTTCGCGCTCGAGCCTTCGGTGAGGCCCACGCTTGTCTGCCCGCTACCGACGGCAGACGCCTCGCCGCTCTGGTACACGCGGCGCGATCGCGAAGAGGAGCTGATTGCCGTGGGTCGTCGGCTCGCAGCCAACCTGCCTGTAGCGTTGGACCGTGTGGCCATCGTCTACAAGCAGCCCTTGCCCTACCTGTATCTCGCTGATGAGACCCTCGGCGCGGCAGGCATCCCAGTCGTCGTGTCTGATGCGCTGCCGCTGGCCGCCGAGCCCTCGGTCGCGCCACTGGATCTCGTGCTGGACGCCATCGAAAGCGACTTTGCCCGCGAGCCGCTCATCGCCGTGTTGCGGTCGCCCCACTTCGCGTGGCCATCGGCTCCGAGCCGGGCATCGATCTCGGCGTTCGATCGCTTTCTGAGCGATGCTCGTTTCCTCGGCGGGGCGGACCGCCTGGTGACGCGGGCCGAAGCGTGGGGCGAGGACGTTGACGGCGAGACGCGCCGGCGTCGCAGTTCGAATCGTGAATGGCTGCCTGCCCTCGAGACTGCGAAGTCCGTCGTTGTTGAATTGTCGGCCTTTCAGCAGCGGCGTCCCGCGTCGGTGCAGATAGACGCGTTCGCCGCCTTCCTGGACGCGCATCTCTCGCCGCTCGATCCTGCGCATCCGCTGTTCGACAGGGAGAGCCGCGCCCGCGGCGCGACGAGGCGGATTCTGCGCGATCTGGCATCTGCACACGCGGTGCATCACGATCCCGCGTGGACCATTGCGGATCTGGCGACAAGCGTTCGACGGTGGATCGGCGAGCATACGTTCGCGCCGGCAGGTGCGAACAGCGGTGTTCGACTGCTGGACGATCAGGCCGCGCGATACGGAGACTTCGACGACCTGACGATTGTTGGTCTCATCGAGAGCGAGTGGCCCGATCGACCCCGGCGCAACATCTTCTATCCACCGAGTCTGCTGAAGGCGCTCAACTGGCCGTCGGAAAGTGAGCGTCGCTCAGCGGCAGACGCACGATTCCTTGATTTGCTCGCGTCCCCTACCACACGGATCGAGTTGTCGTCGTTCTTGCTGGACGACGAAGCGATCGTGTCCCGGTCCATTCAGCTCGATGAAGTGCCGCGAGCGAGGCTCTCCACAGCCGCGCAAGCAGAACTGACGGAACCCCTGCGGCGTGATGAACGCCTGGCGTCGGGGCTTCAGCCGATCGAACAGCTCGACGAGCACACGCGGGAGTGGCTCGACTTGCGGGCGAGTCGGACGCCTGCGAACGACGCGGCATTCCATGGGTCGACGGGCGGCGGCGCGCAGAAGACGTGGTCGGTCAGCGCGCTCGAGACCTACATCGGTTGTCCATTCAAGTTCTACGCACAGCACGTTCTCAAGCTCGAAGAGGAACCAGACGACGAAGAAGTGATGGACCCGCGTCGTCAGGGTCAGTTTGTTCACGAGGTCTTCGAGCGCTTCTTCAGGGCGTGGCAAGACAGCGGGCATCGGGAGATCACCGCTCGGAACCTGAACGTCGCGCGCGAACTCTTCACACGCGTTGTGGACAAGGCGCTCGAACACGTGTCGGAGGGTGAGGCGCCGCTCGAGCGAACCCGCTTGCTCGGTTCACCGGCCGCGGCCGGTCTGGGCGAAGCCGTGTTTCGCATGGAGGCCGAGCGTGCCGTGCCGGTCGCCACGCGCCTGCTCGAACACACGCTTGCAGGAGAGTTCGTCATCCAGACCGAAGCCGGCCCACGGACCGTGTCGCTTCGCGGCAAGGCTGACCGGATCGATCTGCTCGCCGACGGCACGTTCCGCTTGATCGACTACAAGCTGGGATGGCCGCCCGACAAAGGAAAGGCGCTCCAGTTGCCCATCTACGGCATCTGCGCCGAGCAGCGCCTCGACCACCAGGGACATTCGTGGACACTCGGCGAAGCGGTGTATCTCGCGTTCAAGGGACCGAAACGCGTCGTGCCTCTGTTTGCGACTGGTGCCGCTCGCGCCGAAATGCTGGCGCGCGCGCAACAGCGGCTGTCTGACACTCTCGATGCGATCGGGCGCGGCGACTTTCCTCCCTCTCCAGACGACGTCTATCGCTGCGAGACGTGCAGCTTCTCAGCCGTGTGCCGGAAGGACTATGTCGGAGACATCTGACGCCGCTGCGCGCCTGCACGCGGTTGATCCGTCCCGCAATGTCGTGCTCGAGGCGTCGGCCGGCACAGGGAAGACGCGCGTGCTGGTGGAGCGCTACGTCAACCTGCTGCGCGCCGGAGTCGAGCCCGATCACATCCTCGCCATTACCTTCACGCGCAAGGCCGCTGCGGAGATGCGCGAGCGCATCATCGACCGGCTTCGCGAAGCCGCGCGGCTCTCGCAGTTCGATGCGGGCCGATGGCGCGAACTGAAGGAGCGGCTTGGCGAGATCGCGATCTCGACGATCGACGCGTTCTGTCTATCGCTCTTGCGTGAGTTTCCACTCGAGAGCGATGTGGACCCCGGCTTCGATCTCGCGGACGACACCGAGGTTCCTCGGCTCATCAACGAGTCGCTCGATCGTGCGCTCCGCATCTGCCGCGGGGTCGCGCGCGTCGACGATGACGTCGCCCTGGTGTTCGCGCAGTTGGGCGAACGACGCCTGCGCACCGGGCTGTCGGCGCTGCTCGACCGACGGCTCGTCGCCCCTCAGGCCTTGCGCCGATATTTGTCCAAGGGACCACGCGACCTGACGGCAGCTGACGTCTGCCGTCGCTGCGCCGCTCGCCTGAGCGACGCGCTCGGTCGGGTGACTGGCGGCCTCGACGCATTTCTCGCGGATGGTCCCACCGCGGAACCATCGTTTGCCATGCTCGCCGACGATGTGCGTCGTCTGTGCGAGGACGTGTCCGAGTCGTTCGAGAGACGCGAGGCACAGGCGGACTTCCGCGTCCTGGCGGATCGCCTGCGCGGCTACTTCATGAAGACCGATGGTCAGCCGCGGGAAGGTGCGTTCGCAGGCACCGGGTATACGGCGGCCGACTGCTCGTCCGACGTCTCGTGGAAGCGGCACCGCGTGGCGGCTGCCGCAGTGGCGCCTGTTGTGGCCGATGCACTCCGTGCGTTCAGGCGCGACCTGAACGTCGTGCTCTCGCGCGGCGTCTGGCGGATCTTCGCGGTCACGCTGGCCGAATATCACCAGACGCTCGACAGTCGATCTCTTCTCGACTTCTCGGGCGTCCTCGAACGCGCCGTGAAGCTGCTGAAGGACATGGACGAGTTCGCACAGAGTCGTTTCCGGCTCGAGGCGCGCTATCGCCATGTGCTCGTCGACGAGTTTCAGGACACGAGCCGGGCACAGTGGCAGCTCGTTGCACAACTGGTTCGCAACTGGGGCGAGGGGTTTGGCGCGGCGGCGGATGCGATCCAGCCGACCATCTTCATCGTTGGCGATCGCAAGCAGTCGATCTACGGATTTCGCGATGCGGACGTGTCGGTTCTCGACGAGGCCGCCGGTTTCGTTGCAGGCCTGCGTGACAGCGACGACCCTCGTCGCGCCATCTCCGTCAGCTTTCGGTCGACGCCGCGGATTCTGGCATTTGTGAACGCAGTCTTCACCGCGATGGACAAGGCTGCCGACCGTGTCGATCGCTTTCGATACGAAGAGACCGATCGATTCCCGATTGAGGCGGCTCCCGAGCCCCAACCGCTGCTCTCCCACACGGCGATACAAGCGGGCCTGCCGTGGGACGAGGAGGGCGATCTCGAAGCCGTCGAGGCCGAATCGGACGCACCCCGTGTGGACGCCGAGCCGTGTCTCGGCATCGTCGTCGGTGAATCGATCTCCGAGGCTGCCGAGAGGGTTGCTGCAGAAGTCGCTTCGCTGATTGGATGTGCGACGGTGCGCGACAGGACGAGCGGAATGAGGCGACTGGCAAGACCCTCCGACATCGCTGTGCTGATGCGATCGCGTGACACGCATCGTGAGTTCGAAAAGGCGCTCGAGCAGCAGGGTGTCTCGACCTACGTCTACAAGGGTCTTGGTTTCTTCGACGCCGACGAGATTCAGGACGCAGTGGCGCTTTTGCGTTTCCTTGCCGACCCGCAGTCGAATGTGCGCGCCGCCACGCTGCTGCGGTCGAGACTGGTGCGCCTGACGGATCGAGGACTCGCGATTCTGTCGCCGGCGTTGGCGACTGCCATTGCGAGTGTGGACGTGCCCGCCGCGTTCGAGCAGCTCTCGCTCGAAGATCAACGCGTGCTGCAGCGTCTCCGGAACTCGGTGCCCCGATGGCTCGCGTGGGTCGACCGGCTGACGCCGTCCGACCTTCTGGGCCGACTTCTCTCGGAAACCGCTTACGGCGCCGAAACCGGTGGACCGCGTAATCGACAGGCGCGAGAGAACCTGAAGAAGTTGCGCGCGATGATTCGGCGTTTTCAGAACCGCGGCTACGCCACGCTGTCGCGCGTGGCGAGTCACATCGAGCGACTGGCGGTTGGCGACGAATCGAACGCGGCTATCGATGCGCACGATGCGGTGAGTCTCATGACCGTGCATGCGGCGAAGGGACTCGAGTTTCCCATCGTGTTCGTCGTGAATATGAACCGTGGCACTGGAACGGGCCGCGCACCCATACGCGTCGTCGCAGACCTCAAAGGCGAGGCGTCGGTGGCGATTGCCGACTATCAGTCTGAAGCAGACGAAGACGCGGGCGCTCGCGACAAGGAAGAGACCAAGCGCGTGCTGTACGTTGCGTTGACGCGCGCCCGAGATCGCCTCTACCTGTCTGCGACCGTCACCAACGGCGCCTTC
>JBEBGB010000002.1:0-52428 GCA_040081675.1 Vicinamibacterales bacterium | reverse complement strand
GCCATGTAGAGCGCTGCGGACGTCCCCTTCCCCGACACGTCGGCGATGAGCACAGCCACGCGGTGGTCGTCGAGCGGCAGGATGTCGAAGTAGTCGCCACCGACCTCTCGCGCCGGCACACAGACGCTTGTCACAGACACGCCAGGAATTCCCAGCGGCCCCTGCGGCAAGAGGGACATCTGGATCTCGTGAGCGATCCGAAGTTCCTCCTCGAGACGCTTCTTCTCGGCTTGAATGCGCAGCAGGTCTTCGATGCTCGCAGTCATCGAGTTGAACGACTCGGCCAGTTCGCCCAGCTGGTCTCGTGCGCGGATGTCGATCTTGTGCGTGAAGTCGCCAAGGCGCACGCGCTCGGTGCCTGCAAAGAGCTCGTGCACCGACCCGGTGATGGAGCGCGCCAGCGCGAGGCCCGTGACGAGCGCGATGATCTCGATAATGAGAAAGAGCACGCCGATGAGAATCAGCACCACGAGCAGGTTCTGGCCAATCGATCCTTGCGCGGCCGCCATGCGGCCGTACATCTCGCCGATGCTCAACTGCATAGATGCCATCACGGTCCGTTGCAGCGTCTCGCCACTTCGCCAGTCGACAATATCCGGGAAGCTCGCTGACGTGGCCGGCAACGAGGACACCTGCGCGAAGGACTGGCCCTCGGCGAGGGGTGTGCGAGCCGGCAGCACGCCGACGTCGACGTTCGTGCTGCTGGTCGACATCTTCGCGATCGAGGTGAGCGCCACGCCTGTCTCCGACCGGAGTTCGTCCCGCACCGATGCGTTCACCAGCAGATCGACGACGACGGCATAGGTCGGCGTGGGGCTGTCGGGCATGACCACGGCCCGTGCGACGAGGTCGACGGGGCGCTGCGTCGCCCCACCGTTGACTCCAACGTTCGAACTGGACACCAGCGCGGGCTGATCCAGGTCGGCGTACGCCAACAGACCCTGAAAGCCGCTGCAGGGCACCCACGCGGGCACTCCACTCGGCGGGTCCATGTGGGTCCATGGCCCTGCGACAATCGTCGTGCGAGGCTCGGGAGAGGGCGCGGATGCGGTGACGCCGGTGTCCTCGCACGGGCGGTCCACAGGCACGACCGCGATCGATGCACCGGGCAGTTCCTTCGAGACAACGGCTTGCCGCCGAGCGGCAATCGAGGCCACGCCTCGTCCGCCAGCACGCTGAATCTCGACCGCCGTCGTGGACGCGACCGCCTGCGCGCGCGCGGCCAGCGACTGCAGACGCGTCTGCAGCAGATACGAGCTGAAGTTCGAGAAGAGCAGCAGCCCGCCGAGCAGGAAGAAGGAGACGATGAGAATAGCCGGAATGAAGCCGATGAAGATATACGAGATGATCAGCTTCCGGCGAACGCGCCAGAGCAGGTGTCGCTGCGCAAACGCCAGCCCTCGTGCCACGAAGAACAGGCCGCCGCCAGCCAGAGCTATCGATGCCAGCGTGTCGAGCAGACGCACGGCGCCGGGAGGGGTGACAGCCAGCGTCAGCACGAAGACGACCAGCTTGACAACCGAGCCGATCACCATCGCGCGTCCTGGCCACGTGTGGAGCAGCGCGTGCTTCATGGGTGCGTGGACTTCGCGATATTAGACCATGTAAGGTGTGTAGGTCGTGAAACTGCCGCCCAGCGCCCGATTCTCAACCGTCTGCCTGCACGCCGGTCAACAACCAGACCCGAGCACTGGCGCCATTGTCACGCCCATCTATCAGACCTCCACGTACGTGCAGGAAGAGCTCGGTCGCCACAAAGGCTACGAGTACGCCCGCACGCAGAATCCGACCCGCGCGGCGCTCGAAGGCAATCTTGCCGCCATCGAAGGTGGCAAGGCCGCATTTGCCTTCGCCTCCGGCATGGCCGCGATCAATGCGATCGCGTCCATGTTGAAGAGCGGCGACCACGTAGTTGTCTCCGACAACGTGTACGGCGGCACATTCCGCTTGTTCGACAAGGTGCTGACACGCTCGCAGCTCACCTTCTCATTCGTGGACACCGGCAACCTGGACGCGGTCGAACGGGCGTTCACGCCGGCGACACGGATGCTCTTCGTCGAAACGCCGAGCAACCCGATAATGCGCATCACCGATTTGGCGCACGCTGCGGAACTTGCGCATCGACACGATGCCAGGCTGGTGGTGGACAACACGTTTGCGAGCCCCGTGCTGCAACAACCCCTTGCACTCGGTGCGGACCTGGTCACACACAGCACGACGAAGTATTTGAACGGGCACAGCGACAGCATTGGCGGCGTGGTCATCGCCACCCGCGCGGACGATATCGAATGGCTGGCGTTCGTGCAGAACGCGGCCGGGGCCATCCTCAGCCCCTTCGATTCGTGGCTGGTCCTTCGAGGCACCAAGACGCTGCCGCTCCGCATGGCGCAGCACTCGCACACGGGCCTCGAACTGGCGCGGTTCCTCGAGGTCCACCCCAAGGTGAGGCACGTCTACTATCCCGGCCTTCCGTCGCATCCGCAGCACGCGCTGGCGGCCAGACAGATGCGCTCGTTCGGCGGCATGCTGGCGTTCGAGCTTGGCTCGCTCGATGCGGCGAAACAGCTCCTGAAGACTGTACGTCTCCTGGCTCTCGCAGAAAGCCTCGGCGGCGTCGAGTCCCTTATCTCGCACCCGGCGACGATGACCCACGGCTCAGTGCCCGTGGAAACGCGAGTGGCGCTGGGGATTACCGACGGACTGGTGCGGATCTCGGCTGGCCTCGAAGATATCGAGGACCTCAAAGAGGACCTCACGCAGGCGCTGGAAGCCGTCTAGACGGCGTTACGTCGTGCGGCGGCTCTGGCGGTGACGAACAACCTCCACCAGCGCCGGCAAGAGCGACACGGCAACGATGCCGATCGTCACGAGCGAGAAGTTCTCCTTCACGATCGGGACGTTACCGAACAACAGGCCCGCTCCGAGGCAGATACCGACCCACCCAACCGCACCAACCAAGTTATAGAGGCCGAACGCTCCTGGCGTCATCTCCGCGGCGCCAGCCACGAACGGGACGAAGGTCCGGACGATCGGCACGAAGCGGCCGAGCACCACCGCTTTGCCACCGTATTGCTCGAAGAAGGCGTGCCCTCGCGCCAGGTACTCACGATTGAGCAGGCGGTGCCACATCCCCGCATTGTCGGTGGCCGAAAAGATGCGAGGCCCAACGAATCTGCCGACGGCGTAATTGACGGAATTACCCGCAAACGCGGCAAAGGCAAGCAGGGCGAAACACAGCGCTGCGTTCATTGCACCCGTTGCGCAGAGCGCGCCCGCCGCGAACAACAACGAGTCGCCGGGCAGGATCGGTGTGACGATGAAACCTGTTTCAGCGAAGACTATGAGGAACAGCAGGGCGTAGACCCACACCCCGTAGTTTCCGACGAATTCGAGCAGGTGACGGTCGCTGTGAAGGACGAAGTCGACGACGCTCGGCATGTGTCACACATTGTGTCACACCGACCGCGCGACGCTGGTCAGCCTTCTCCACCCGAACATGCTGCGACCCACGCGAGATAGGCAGGGTCGCCGCCGACGATCGGCAGCACCACGAACTCGGGCAGATCGTATGGGTGCAGTTCGGTCACGACGGCTTGAACGGCGTCGACGCGTGCGGCAATGGTTTTGATGAGCACCTGGCACTCGGAGTCCTGCTGGATTTCACCGTGCCAGAGATAGATGGATACCATCGCTGGTAGGACGTTCACGCAGGCCACCAACCCACGGCGCACCAGCTCGCGTCCGAGCGTCGCACCGAGATCTTCGGACGGCACGGTCGTCAGGATAATGACGGTGTCAGGCATGAGAATGCCCGCAAATTCACGGGTTTCCCGATTGTACGGATCTGTCAACTGTTGTACTGTTCTAGCGCGTGGCGAAGGCCGAGACACCAACATCGACGAAGCATGCGCAAGGCGGGCGAGCCCCTCGAAGCCGAGGGTTTGTCCGCTGGGCCGTCGTCTTGCTGGCGATAGCCATCATCATCGACGCCATCGTCGGCGAGCGAGGTTTACTCGCGATGCTGCGAGCACGCGAGCAGTTCGAGATGAACGCGGCCGCCATCGAACAGCAGCGCACCGAGAACGCGCGGCTCCGTACGGAAGCCGATCGATTGACGAACGACCCCGCCGCGCTCGAAGAACTCGCCCGGGGCGAACTCGGGCTCATGCGGCCCGGCGAGAAGGTCTTCATCGTGAAGGACCTCAAGCCGCCGGCCGCACACTGATCGACAGTCGCCCAGCCACGGAGACGGTCGAAGCGACCGTCACGCGCAGCCCGGAAGAAGCCAGAAGCCGGAGCGAACCGCGTCCCTCCGTACTTCTGTCTCGTTCCTGAATCCGCTCACGTCGTCCGGACGATCGAATCGTCCGGTCCGAATCGCGAGCGGCTAACCTTCGCGCTCTCCAGTTCGAATCTTGTAGCTCTCGAGGACTGGAATCACGAACACGCGTCCATCACCGATCTCGCCGGTGCGGGCCGAGGCGATGATGGCCTTGATCGCGTCGTCGGCCATGGAGTCTGGCACCACGACTTCGACTTCCATTTTCGGGAGCAGGCTGACGTTGTACTCCTGCCCTCGATAGATCGCCGTGTGTCCCTTCTGCTTGCCGTGGCCGCGGACTTCGGTGACGGTCATGCCCGAGATCTGCAGCTTCTCGAGTGCCGCCTTGACGTCATCCACCTTGTTGGGTCGAACGATAGATTTGATCAGCTTCATGAGCGTCCCTCCAGAACGCGTTGCAGGTTTCCGGTCACTTCCGCTTGCTGGTCCGGCGTCAGCTTGGCGCCGTTCCGACTGAGATGGAACACATCGATCGCGCGACGGCCTTCGGTGCCGATGAGCACGAGGTCGACCTCGCACCCGGACTCCGACATGGCGCGACTGACGCGATACAGGAGGCCGAGGGCATCTTCGGCCACGATCTCCACGATGGTGTAACGACGCGATGATTCGTTGTCGCAGTGCACCACCGGCGAGAAGACCGGGAAGCGCTGCCTGAATGCGCCTTGCTCGCGGCCGCGAAGCCGCGCCGCCACATCCGCGCGGCCCAGGACGACGTTCTCGAGCACCTTCAACAGTTCGCTCTCACCCTCGGCGTTCAATTCCAGGAATTGTTCGTCGTCGGTGAAATGGAACATGTCCACGACCGGCCCCGTCGGCTTCGTGAACGCGAACCCGCGGAGGATGTCCATGCCGAACGACGAGAGCACGCCTGCGATATTCGAGAAGAGGAATGGCCGATCGTGCGTGAGCACGGTCAATTCCCATCCCGAATCGACGCGCTCGAGCCAGGCCTTGATCGCGTCGGGCCCGAGGTTGCGCCAGAGGCGAACGTGCCGAAAGATCGCCTCGCGCGAGAACAGCTGCAGGTAGCGCCGTGGTAACCCCTCGAGAAACGCCGCCACTTCGTCGGCCGAGACGTCGTCTGGCCGGCTGACGAGCAGGGCCGAGTGCAGCGATGCTTCGCGGTCCAGCACCTCGTCGGCATAGGTCAGCGTGAGGTGGTTGTAGGTGTCGACGTAGAGCCGCCAGAGCAGCTCCTCTTTCCACGGTGTGAGGATCTCGCGGCTCACAGCCTCCACGTCGGCGAGCGTCATGAGGCAGAGCATCTTCAGCCGTTCTTCGACGCCAACGACCTGCGCGAACTGGCGAACGATCTCGGGGTCTTCGGTGTCGCGCCGAAATGCCACGAGCGACATCTTGATGTGGTCGCGCACGAGGAAGTCCACTTCCGCGCGCGCCGCCGCATCGAGATCCAGGCGGTCGAACATTTGGTGCGCCATGCGGGAACTCTCGATGGCGTGATCTTCCTCGGTCCACTTGCCGACATCGTGATAGAGGAGCGAGAGCACCAGGAGTTCTGGCGCCTGCAGTTCACCGAGCAACCGGCTGAATCGTGCGCGGTCGTTCGGTGGGTTGTCGACGAGCCGCTCCAGGTTCCGGATGGTCAGCAGCGTGTGCTCGTCAACCGTGTACTTGTGGTAGAAGTCGCGAACGACGCGGCAGTTGATCGCCTTGAACTCCGGAAAAATCTGACCGAGCAGCCCGGAGTCGTGCATCTCCGAGAGCCGGGCATAGAGGCCGCGGCGCGGTTTCAAGAACCTGAGCAGTGCCTCGCGGTGCGCTCTGGTCGGAACAAACGACCCGGTCGTAAAGCGGCCGGCGTTCTGCGCGACGCATGCCAGTGCGTCGTCTGACACGGCGCAGCCGCCGTCGATTGCCGCCTGAAAGAGGGCGAGCCACGTCTCGGGCCGTTCGGCCGCTTCGCGTGTATCGGTGAAGCGGATGCCCTCAACCGATCTCACCAGGTTGCGCCCGATTGGCGTCGGAGCCGCCCTGAGCGCCCACCGCAGCGACCTGTCAATGGCACGCGCGTGCCTGAAATAGTCGCCCATGAACCGCTCGACGCGCTGACTCGGCGTGGCGCCAGCGTACCCAAGCCGCTCGGCAGCAACTTCCTGCAGTTCGTGGCTGAGGATGTTGTGATGACGCCCCGCTTCAAGATGGAGGACCGAGCGCACGCGAAGAAGGAATTCCTCGGCGTCCTCGAGGACGCGCGCTCCGGAGCCCCCCTGGGCGAGGAGTGCCGGATCGGTCAGCTTGGCGATGGTCTGCGCGCCAAATAGATCGCGCAGCGCGCCTGGCGACTCCTTCACATCAGGCTCGAGCTGATACAGCGTGTCGTTGAACTTCGAGTGACGCTCCGCAATGAGAGCTTTGAGGGCTTCGAGCGTCCGGGTGTTGGTGAGCGCGAAATCGGACGCTGCGAGAAACTGGTCGAGCAGCGTGGCATCGCCAACCACGGGACGCGCGTCGGTCAACGCGAGCAGGAATTCGGAGTTGTCGGAGTCGAGCCCGGCGCCCTCGGACACTTCGCGCACGTGGTGGCCGATGGTCAGGCCAAGATCCCAGATCGGATTCAGAAACGCATGCAGGAATCGCTCATCGTCGTGACCGATGACGCCCGCAAAGAGAATCAGCAGGTCGATATCGGAGTGCAGACACAGTTCGCGACGCCCGTATCCGCCAAGGGCAAACACCGTCACCGACTGCGTGAGCGAGCCAGCGTCGGCGTAGAGCTGCTGAATCAACGCGTCCATGCGGTGCGAGTACTGCCGCATCGCATGACGTCCGCCTTCACCTCGACCAGACGCCTCCGCCAACTCCCGACGCGCCGCCTCGAGCCGTGAGGCACGGACGCTGCGCGCGTCCTGGCGCGGGTCTGCTATGTGTGCGGGTTGCTCGGAGGACATCGACGCTGTACGTGTTCCTGGGTTGTTATCTGAGGGACGACCGGCACCGACGCCGTTTGCCCCGTATCCTAACGCAGTCGTTCGTCACTTGGTGCGGATCGGCCGGGACACGACTGGCCCACTGCGACACTTCCGCCGGCACTCCTCTCTACTCCTCGACTTCGAGATACAAGACGATGAGAGCAAAAGCGGCACCGGGTTGGCCTCGCTCCAGCGACGGCCTCGATCGCGTGATTTCCTGGGAAAAACAAGCAAGAGGCGCCGTCGACGCCCGAGGTGGCATGACGACACTTCTGTCGCTTCGATGCCAGGCGTCAACATAATTGCATGATTCGCGAGATGAGGTTGGGACGCTGAAAGTGGCGAGTCGATGGCCGACGTGGGAGCTGACGCGCCAACGGATGTACGTCGCGCCGTGTAGCGGCCGCCGAGACGATGCGGTTCAGGTTGTGCCGACGGTGCGCCGTCGTCGCACCACGCTCGGTGAATCCGCTAGTAGATGACGCCGATGCCCACCGTCGCCACGACCTTGTTCTTGTCACCCTGGTTGAAGGCTCTCGTCGTGTCGCCGAACGTGAACCACTCGACGCCCCCGTGCACGTTCCACACGCCGTACTTGGACGTCGAGCCGGTCAGTGGCCAACTCGCCACCGCTCCGACATCGAGAAATCCAAAGCGGTGGTCGACGCCGCTCAGCTCGTAGTAGTCCTTCGCGCTGACACCGAGCTTCACGGGAACAGTCACGGTCAGCCTCGATCCGACGCCGTAGCGTGGACCCACGCCCAGTTCGACGTAGGTGCCCTTCTTCACGCCCGAGTCGGCGCCGTTCTCTCCCAGTTCGGCGGCGACGATCCCGTATGGGTTGACGCGGCTGGCGTGTGCGACCTTGACGCTCACTTCCTTCACGGTATCGAACATGTTGTTCGGGCTGGTGTAGGCGGTGTACGTCGCGCCGACGGTGAGGCGCGCGGACAAGGCGAGCGACAGCGTCGCGTAGAAGTCCTCCTCGTAGTGAAGGTGTTCGTAGAAGCCCTTGCTGCCCGACGACCCCGTCTGCAGGCTATTCCAGACGCCGATGTTCACACCAAGCCGCGGCGAGCCATCGGCGGCCGACGTCAGTGCGATGCCGATGTCCCCATACGGGAAAAGCGTGACGCGCGGGTCGCGCTCCTGGACGATTCCTCGAAACACGTAGACCGAGGGCGCGTCGAGACCGCCCGTGAACGTCAAGGCTCCGGGGTTGGGGTCCGGCGCCGATTGCGCGTACGCGGCACCGGAGACGAGCCAGACACTGGCCATCGCCACGCATCCCCACCTTGTCGTCCGCAGTAAAGCGCGGGCCACGCACAGTCGCACGATCGTATTTGGCATTGTCTCGCATCATCGAGCCTGACGACATGCGCCGTCAAGGCGGCGACAGACCCCCTCGTGTCAGCAACACACCGACACTTTCGTCTGCATCCAACAGAATCCATACATTTCTGTCGAATCGAGGCGCGGCGCGACTACAAGAAAGTTGCGCTCGCACCGCTGGGCGACGGAGAAACACGGCAGGAAACCGAAGTCCCCTGCCCGTGTCGTGTGACCGCGCGACAACGCCCACAGCCTGTCGCGTATCGCCTAGAGCCTGGAAACTACTTGGCGTGGGCCATCGCGTAGTCGGTCGCGAACGTCTTGAGCGCCGGGTTGGTCAGCCCGAGCGACGCCGCCTCGGTCGAGGCGCGATCCACGTCCCAATGATCGACCATGAGGCGCTTGATCATCCAGAACGCAGCCGCGCGGTTGCCGCTCGCGCAGTGGACGAACGCCGGTTGGTTGGCGGGGTCGGACACAGCGCTCAGAAACTTGTCGACCATTGCCGGATCGGGCGACGCACTGTTGACCGGCACGTGCACATAGGTAATGCCTGCTGCCTTTGCCGCAGCTGCTTCGGCTTCCACATCGGCACCGGCTTCGCTCGCCAGACGCAAGTTGATCACGGACTTGTAACCGAGTTTCTTGACCTCGGCGACACCCGCCGGCGTTGTCGCGCCTGCGCACGCGATTGTCGTTTCGAGCTTGGCGAAGTTCGTCACTCCGGCCACCGTCGGCTTGCTCACCTGCGCGAACGCGTGGCTCGCGACGAGGCAAGCCGTGACCGCAACTGCGGCAAGAAATCCCTTACGCATATTCCAGCTCCCTCTTAGACGACATTCACGAACGAGTACCCGCGTTCCTGCGAACGGTTCACCGCGACGATGCCGGCCGGCACCATGCGCGCGTTGGGCACCAGGTTTTCAGTGAGTTCCTTGAAGATCGCGTCGACGTTCCCACCGGTCTTCTGCGCTGCCACCTGCGCGGCTGCTCGTGTGGCCATGGCGCAGACCGCGAGGCGAACGCCACGCTTGGCCAATTGGTCGATCGTCACGCCGCCGTTGCGGAGCGCCCCGCCATACTCGCCCGACATGTAGACATTCGTAGTGGGCACTTGCTTGGTCTTCGGATCGACGAAATGATCCGAGCGTTCGGACAGCGCGGCGCCGTACTTGACCCACATCGCATCGGTGAACGCGAACGACGTCGACTCGTGTCGCGCGCAAATCACCTGCGCCAGGTCAGCGTCGGCAAGCTTGTAGCCACTGGCGTTGGCCACGAAGTAGTTGCGGGCGAAAAAGAGCGCCTGACCGAATCCCCCGGACGACGCCGTGTCGTAGAAGAACCGGTGCTTCGCGGTCGTCTGGTCGAACCAGTCGTCTTCAGCATGATGCGCCGGTTGGAATGCGCCGCCGGCCGCGGGTGCAGACTGCGCCTGTGCGATCGACGCACCGCCGAATGCGGCACCGAAGGCTCCGGCGCCGGCCACGATCCGCGAGAGGAAGGAACGACGCGCCAAGGCTGCCTGTGCCATGTCTTGTTTCATAAAGAGTGACCTCGCTATGCTGACGCTTCAGGGAGAATTACCGTTACACTACCCCGACCTTCGGTGTGAGTCTATGAATAGTCGATCGCGACTCCTGCTCGCCGTCCTGGCGATTGCCAGCGCATCTGCGTGCTCCAAGCCCGCGGAACCTGGGCCACCCAAGCTTCGGTACAAGCTCATCGGCCCGTTGATTCCGGCGAAGATGACCATGGTGACGGCCTGGGACTTCCCCCAGAACCCCCTGAACGACCCGAGCCTCGATCAATCGAAGCTGTCGAAGGAAATTCAGTGGGGCTACAGGCTGTTCACGAATACGCCCGCAGAGGCCGAGCGGTTCGTGCCGGGTGGGATCTCCTGTAACAACTGCCATCTGAACGGTGGCCAGCGCGAGCGCGCGATGCCACTTGTGGCGATCTCCGGCGCGTTCCCGGAATACAACCGTCGAGCGGGACGTCTCATCAGCCTCAACGATCGCATCGTCGACTGCTTCCTGCGGAGCGAGAACGCGACGGGCAAGCTGTCCGCCGATGCGACGGATCATGATGCAACCGTCGGAGCCGACAGTCTGCCGACTCCCACGTCACGCGAGGTCCTGGCTATCGCCGCATACCTGGCGTGGATCTCTCGCGGCAACGAAATTGGCAAGAATCCGGTGTGGCGAGGCCAGAACACGATTCCGCAGCCCGCACTCGTTGCGGTCGACAAGCTCGACCCGGCGAAAGGTGAAGCCATCTACAACGAGCGCTGTGTTTCGTGCCACGGGGCCGAAGGGCAAGGGGTGACCGTCGGAGACAAGCGACCCGGGCCTCTCTGGGGACCCGATTCCTGGAACGACGGGGCCGGCGCCGCACGCACCTACACGTTGGCCGGGATCATTCGGTACACGATGCCGTACCTGGACCCCGGCAACATGACCGACGACGACGCTCTGCAGCTTGCGGCGTTCATCACGTCGAAACCGCGACCGGCGTTCCCTTTCAAGGATCGCGACTACCTGGTCGACCCCCTCCCCGTGGACGCCGTCTACTATCCCAAGCGGGCGCCGGCCGCGAAGTAAGAGCCGACCCGCGCCCTCGGGAGGCTTGACCGGCCGAATGCGTTGCGAGGCGAACCCTAGAACGGTCGTATCGCGAAGCTGCCCACGACTGGCTTGGCCACGGCAGCAAAGTCGTCGTACCGCATGCAGACCGCATCGGCGTGCGTGCCGCCGTTGAAGACGATCTGCGGCTCGGCAGCCAACGCAATGTCAACAAATACCGGCTGGTTGTACAGCGGGCCAAGCGGCGGCATCGCGCCAGGCTCACAATCTGGATAGAGCTCGGAGAGTTCTTCCTCGGTTGCCAGGCGAATGCGTTCGGCGCCGGTCAGCGCCAGAAGCTGATCGACGTCGACAACCAGGTCCGCAGGGACGACGGCCTGAATGGGCTCGCCATCGGCAAAGAAGACGACGGGCTTCGCCCAGTCCCGCCCGGAGATGTGCGTCACTGCCGCTTCCTCCTGGGCGGTGTAAGCCGGCAGGTGCGGGAACACACTGTAGCCGACGTTGGATTGCCTGAGGAACTCCTGAACCAGTTGTGTGACAGCCATAATCATCCTCCGGGTCGTCGTGTGACGGTCGTTTCGCGTGTCACTGCCGCAGCGTGAGCACCGGACACCTGGCGCGACGAATCACCTGGTTCGTGGTCGAGCCAAACAGCATCAGGTCGATCGGGTTTCTACCGTGTACGCCAAGGACGACGATGTCCGCTTGATCTTCAACGGCGACGGCGAGAATCTGCTCGTGCGGCTTGCCAATGACGAGACGAATGGCCGGCCGACGGCCCTCGAACTCAGGGTCCTGCGCCAGCTTGGCCAGACGCTGCTCGGCGTCCGTTCGCACTGCGTCCCGGTACTCGGTCATGTCGAACATCGCCAGCGCCTCGCTCTCGGGCGGCCATTCGAGCACGTGCAACAGCGTCAGCGCGGAGTTCGATTCCTGCGCCAGGGACCGCGCAAATCGGACTGCATTCAGTGACGAATCGGAGAAGTCGACGGCGCACATCACGCGCCGGAACGGGAGTGCGGATGTGGTGACGGTGGGCGGAGGCACTGTCACGACCGGGCAGGTTGCTGTCCTGACGACCCGCTCGGTGACCGACCCCAGCATGAGCCGCTCGAAGCCACGCCGACCATGGGTTCCCATGACCACCAGGTCCGCGTCGAGCTGTGCCACCGCTTCCACGATGCGCGAAGCGGGATTGTTGCCATCGACGGCAAGCGCGTCGCAGGCGATTCCGGCCGCACGAACCGGCTCCAGCCAGGTCTGCAGCCGAGCCTCGACGTCCTCGAGTGTCCCCATCGAGGAGTCGGCCAGGTCCGCGAAGAGAATCGGCGGCTCGATGAGAAAGACAGGGTGACGCACATGCATCACCGTGAGCGCCGACCGGAACCACCCAGCCATCATCACGGCATGATCGAGCGCGTGACGGGACGCGTCCGAAAAATCGATCGGACACAAGACGCGCTTCACTTGCGGCATACGCGCACCTCCAATTTGGGTTCACCTATAGACGGTGCACGAACCAGGCCGCGCTCATGAGGGTCGTACTCGCGCCAAACGCGTGATGGCCGCTGAGCAGCGCCGGGTTCCCGGCACACGCACGTGAACTCGGCGGCTCCGGCGTTCGGTCGAGCCGCGGCGTGCTACCCTCGCGAACGGCAAATGTTCGAGCCTTGCTGAGATGGCGCGCATCGTCCTGACCTGCTGGGGTAGCCACGGCGACATCGATCCGTTCCTGGGACTCGGGCTCGCCCTTCAGGCACGTGGTCATCAGGCCACGATTGCCACCATCGAATACTACCGCTCGCTCATCGAGACATCAGGGCTGATTTTCCGGCCCATCAGACCGAACGTCGACCCGAGCGAGTCGAGCCTCATCGAACGCATCATGGACCGCTCGCGCGGCACCGACTACTTGCTGCGAGAGCTTCTGTTTCCGAACGTGCGTGCCATGTTCGAGGATGTGTCCGAGGCGGCAGACGGCGCAGAGCTGCTGATCAGTCATCCGATCACATTCGCCACGCCGATCGTCGCGGCGCATCGTCGGATTCCGTGGGCCAGCGTCGTGCTCGCCCCTGCGTCGCTGTTCTCCGCGACGGACATGATGGTGCTGCCGCCCGCACCGTGGCTGAAATCGTTCGAACGGCTCGGGCCGTGGGCAGGCAGGCTGCTGATGCGTGCCGTGCGCAGCGTCCTGGAGGGTTGGCCGACGCCGGTCTACGAACTGCGGCAATCGCTCGGCTTGCCACGCGGCGCCAACCCGATTCTCGAAGGGCAGCATTCTCCAACGCTGGTTCTTGCTCTCTACTCGCGGCTGCTCGGCGCTCCGCAGCCGGATTGGCCACCGAACGTCGTCGTGACCGGTCATGCGTTCTACGACGCGCCGCATGGCACGTCACTCGCGCCGGAACTGGAAGCGTTCCTCGACTCGGGTCCCCCACCGATTGTGTTCACGCTGGGGTCGTCTGTCGTCATCATCGAGAAGGACTTCTGGCGAGAGAGCGTCGATGCCGCCACACGCCTGGGCGCACGAGCTGTGCTCATCGCGGGTGAGGGACTCGAGCGTGTCCGGTCGCTCATCACCAGCAACTCCGCTGCACACGCCAGCGACATCATCGTCGTCAACCGGGCGCCGCATTCGCTGCTGTTTCCGCGAGCGTCCGCAGTGGTCCATCAGTGTGGAGTCGGCACGCTGGCGCAGAGCCTTCGAAGTGGCGCACCTTTGCTTGCCGTGCCCTACGCGCACGACCAGCCTGACAACGCCTGGCGAGCGTGTCACCTGGGTGTTGCACGACTGGTGCGGGCCGGGCGCTATCGTGCTCCGCGTGTCGCTGCGCAGTTACGGACGCTGACGAGCGACCCCGCCTATGCGGCTGCGGCGAAGCGGGTTGCCGCCGTCGTGCGCTCGGAGCGCGGACTCGACGCCGCGTGCGACGCCATTGAGCACACCTTCGCCTTGGTCAGCTAGTGTCGTGTCCAGTTCCGTGTGGTGCTTCACTCACCACTGATTGGCGTGCAGACTCGCGACCTCAGAGTGCCACTCGACGACGACTGCGCCCTGGTCGGCAGACTCGGTGATCAAGCCAATACTGACCGACGGAGGCGCGTTCAACGGCGCTTGAACTGCGAGTGATTCGCGAATCTCCACACGCAGCGCACGACGCGTCTCTGGCGACAGATCGTCGAACCGAAGAAGGCAACCCCGGTCCTCTTCGACGGCGACTACCGTGCCTGACAATGTCAGGGAACGCACCGGCGAGAAGAACACCGTCACCGACGCCCAGCCGTTGGCAGCCGACGGCTGCGTAGACTGAACGTAGCAGCCCGCCTGACTCACGTGTGTGACCGTCACGCGCTGCGAGCCGGATGCCGTGGACAGCAGACCATGTAGCGGTCCTTCGACGGTCACATCGGTCGGCGTTTCGAGGGAAGCGGCGACTGGGTCGTGCATCACCTCCGGAAGGCGCAGGTCCAGTTCCTCGGCGAAGGCCATCGCTGTGCGATAGATCAGCTCCCCGGCTGGCCCGATCGACACGAGCTCCGTGCGAATGACGTGTCCTTCGGCTCGCTCCTTCCGGTCGGCTCCGTCCACGATGACAACCGTGCTTCGTCGCCCAGGCTGCAGCCGCGCGGTCGTCTCCAGCAGCACGCCTGTCTTCGAGATGTTGAGCAGCCGGGCCCGGTCTCCCGAGATCGGCTTGACCTCTCGAATCCAGGGCACCTCGTGCGGCTTGAGCCGCGTGGCAACACGGCGGTCTTCGTCCGGCACAAACGGTTCCGCCGCTTGAACCGGTTGAGCCTTGGTCTTCGGCTTTGGGGGCATGTCACTGTTGATGGCAACGACGATGCCGCGCTCATGAATCCGCCGGCAGCAGGTGCTAACTGGCTACAAATGAAGCAGATCCGGCTCTAAGCCGAGAATGCGACGGACCCGAGAAGCCGTCTAGCCACGCCTCCGCGTGTTCAGAAAACGCACATCCGCTGTGAATATCGTCAGTGCCCTGCCTCAAGCAATCGGCTCGAGCGACCGAAAAGAGGCTCGACACACGAAGATGCCCGAGCAACCGAACACTCGTCCTGAACATATCGACGTGGTCTGGATCGGCGATCCAGCAACCGCGCAACAGACACTGGCGCGACGCGCTCCCCACATCTCGATCACGCCACGGGACGCGAAGCAAGCGCTGGAGGGCCTTCGAGCCGGCGGGCTTCGGGCGGATCTGCTGGTCATTGACGCGAGCTTCGACGGGTTCGACATCGTCGGGTTCCTCGGTCAGCTGCAAGCGGGCCAGATCGACCTTCCGGCCGTGCTGCTCACACGGCCTGGCAGTGACGATGTGGCGGCAAGGGTCAGTCACCTGGCGGTTTGCGACTGCGTGGTCAAGACGCCAGACTTCGTGCTTCAACTGCTGCCGGCGTTCACTCAGGTGCGCGCCCGCCACGACCTGCAGGCGTCGTTCCGCACAAGTCGACAGAGCCAGGACCGGCTTCGCACGATCCTCGAGTTCCAGCCGGCTGTGACGTGCGTCATCGGGCCCGACGGCGTGCTGACCGCCATGAATCAGGCCGGCCTCGCACTGCTTGGTGCTGGCCGCGAGCATGTGGTCGGACACCCGTTCATGAACTTCCTGCCTGTCGCGCAGCGGACGGCGTTCGTGGACGCGATTCGCCGCGTGTGCCTCGGGGAGTCTACGGATATCGAACACACGTTGGTGCGCCCAGACGGCGGCACCCTTGACGTGCGCCTTCGCGCCGTCCCCTTCCGCAGTGGCGACAGCGTCGTCGCGCTCGCAACCATTCAGGAGCGAATAGGTTCGGGTGAAGTCGCTGAAGGCAACGCTGCGGCCATTGCGGATGCTGCCGCTGAGCGCGATCGTCTGGCACTCTCCCTTCAGGAGGCAGAAGCAGAAGCCGAGCGCCTTCGGGCCGACCGCGCGCGGCTGACCAAGGAACGTGCGCTTCTCGAAGAACAACAGAGCGAGTCTGTCGCCATCGCCGCGGACGCACTCCGTCACGCTGAAGCGGAACTCGAGACGCTGCGAATGGAACGGGCGGATTGGGCCAAGGCGCGAGCACAGTTCGACGCGGAGCGGTCGGAACTGGAAGGACGGCTGCGGGACGCGGCCGCTGGTCCCGCAGAAGGCCTGCAACTCGCGCACGCGGAGCTCGAGGCGCTTCGCAGCGCGCACGCGAGCGAAACCGCGACTCGCCTGCAGATGGAGAGCCAGATCCGCGAGTCCAAGGAGCAGACAAGCGAAGCGTTGCGTACGGCCCTCGAGGAGGTCGAAGCCCTGCGCGCCGAGCGCGGCGACTGGACCGCTGCCCGTTCACACCTGGAGTCGCAACTCCGCGACGCCGCCGCGACGATTGGCGGCGCGCTTCGCCAGGCACAGACCGAAGTCGAAGCCGTGCGAGACGAGCGGAGTCGGTGGGCTGCGGAACGGACACAGCTGGAAGCGCAGCTGCACGACGCCGCGGACGGCACCGGCGAGGCGCTGAAGCAGGCCTTCGCGGACACGGCCTCGGTTCGCGAAGAACTCGAGCGCACGTCGAACGAGCGGCGCCATCTGGAAGAGCAATTGCGCGAGGTGGCCGAGAATTTCGCGGGAGCCCTTCGCCAGACACAGACCGACCTCGAGAGTCTTCGCGCCGAGCGCCAGCTCTGGGTCGAAGAGCGGGCACAACTCGAGGGGCAGCACCGCCACGTCTCGGACAACGCTGCGATCGCTCTCCGCAACGCCGAGGCCGACCTGGAGTCGCTGCGCCGCGAGTGCGCCGATCTGATGGACGTTCGCACGCAGCTCGAAGCCAAGCTGCGAGAGGGCGCCGACACCTCGACACTTGCGCTTCAGCAGCGTGAGCACGAGGCCGAAATGCTTCGTCAGGAGCTGGCTCGCGCCGTCGACAGCCGCGTGCAACTCGAGACCAGGAACCGCGACATCGCAGACACCCTGCGTCACGCGGAGTCCGACCTCGAGACGCTGCGCCGCGAACACGCGCAACTCACTGACGCTCGCGCGCAGCTCCAGCGCGAGTTGCGAGACAGGGCCGAAGCATCCGCCGCGATGCTGCAGCAGCGACAGCACGAGGCCGAGGCGCTCCGCCAGGAACTGGCACAACTCGCTGACGGACGGTCGCAGGTCGAGGCACGGCACCTCGTCGCTTCGGAGAACCTCCGACGCACTGAATCCGACCTCGACACCGTTCGGCGCGAGTGCGCACAACTCCTCGACGCTCGCACGCAACTCGAGGCCGCGCTCCGCACGGCAACCGCAGGATCGGAGCAGTCTCTCGCAGGCTTGCGGACGACGCAGGCGGAGCTCGAGTCGGTTCGCCGCGAGCGCACGCAGCTAATGGACGAGCGTGCGAAATTCGAAGCGCGCCTCCGTGAGATTTCGGACACCACGACCAGTGCGCTGCGTCTCGCACACACCGACCTCGAAGCGCTCGGTCAAGAGCGCGCGGCTCTCGCGGAGGAACGCACGCAGCTCGCGGCCAAGCTGCGGGCCTCTGAACAATCGTCGGCACAGGCGCTGCGCGCGGCAAAGATCGAGCTCGAGGCGCTCCATCAGGAACACACGCGTGTGTCCGAGTCGCGTGCGCAGCTCGAGGCTCAATTGCAAGCCGCCACGGAAAGGTCCACCGAGGCTGCCCGCGCTGCCCACCATGAACTCGAGGCCCTTCGTACAGCCCACGCGCAGGTGTCCGACGCTCGAGTGCAGCTGGAGATCCAGTTGCACGCGTCAACCGAACGGTCGGCGAAGGCCGCTCGTGAGGCACAGCACGAACTCGACACACTCCGCAGGGAACACACGCGAGTCTCCGAAGCTCGCGCGCTGCTCGAAGCCACACTGCGCGACACGACCGAGCGTTCGGCACAGGCCGCCCGCGCAGCACAACAGGAGCTCGACGCGCTCCGCAAGGATCACTCCAAAGTATCCGAGGCTCGGGCGCTACTCGAGGTGCAGCTGACGACGACTACGGAGCGTTCGGCGCAGGCGGCTCGCGAGGCGCAACACGACCTCGACGTACTCCGCAAGCAGTACGCGCAGATGTCCGAGGCTCGCGCACTGCTCGAAGCCACCCTGCGGGATACGACCGAGAGCGCCGATCTGGCGGGCGCAGCGCTGCGTCGCGCGAAGGCGGACATCGACGCCCTGCGGAACGACCACGCCCAGTTGTCCGAGGCACGTGCCCGGGTGGAGGCGAAACTGCAAGCCACCTCCGACGCCGCCGAGGAGACGGCTGCGGCCCTGCGCCAGACAAAGACCGACCTCGAGCAGGTTCGTCAGGAGCGCGAGCAGCTGGCCGCGGCCAGGACGCAACTCGCCGCGACCCTGCAGACCACGACCGAAGAGTCGTCGGCGGCCTTGCGCGCCGCGCAGGGCGAGATCGAGAATCTCCGCGCCGCACGCGGACAGCTCGAGGCGAAGCTGCTCGATTCCGCGGATCGGTCAGCCGTGGCAATTCGAGACGCAAAGACGGAGATCGGAGCGCTTCGCAAGGAACACGACCAGTTGGTGGCGGTGCGAGGTCAGCTCGAACGCACGTTGCGCGAGTCCGCCGAGCAGGCCGCAGAAGCGCTGCGGGCGGCAAGGGCCGACGCCGCGGATGCCCACGTGGCGCACTCGCAGCTCGTCGCCGAGCACGCGACCCTGCAGACGCAGCTGCGTGAGCAGCTCGATCGAGCCATGGTGGTGGAACAGCAATTCGTCGAAGAGCGCGAGCAACTCACAAGGGTGCTGCATGCAGTCACGGGTCGCTGCGATACGACCGATGCCGAACTGCGGCGTCTCAAGGCGGAGCTGCGCGGGTCCGAGGAACGCAGCCAACGCGACAGCGCCACGATTGATGCGCTGCGAGCCGAGAATCGCGAGCTGACAACAACCATCGAGCGGCTGCAGACTGAACTGCGTGCCCTGGCGACTGTCATCGATGAAGCCCGCTCACGGTTGCTCCTCGTCGAGGCGACCCTGTCGACGGAACGGGCCGCGGCGGCGCAACAGGCAGATATTGCTCGGACGGAACACGCCCAACTGCTGGCGACTCTGGAGACAGAACGTCACCGCTCCGCCGGACTCGACAGAGAAGTGGCCATGCAGAAGGCACTGGTCGAACAGTGGTCCGAGCTGCAGGGCTCGCTCGAGTCCGATCACAAGGCTGTGCTCCACCTGCGTGAGACGCTCGTGCAGTTCCTGGGAGACGCCGACTATCAGTACCACCAGCTGCTCGAACGGCAGGAGGTTGCGCTGAACCAGTGCGACCGGATCCAGGGACGCGCGGCCGAATAGTTGGCACAGCTGCCCATCCGGCTGGCGTTGCGATCAACACATCGATCTCCGCAAGCCGAGTCTGAACGTCGAGACGTCTGACGGCACGCCGTCGCTCTCCATCCGACCGCAGTACTTGGCGCTCGCCCCGCGCTACAATCACGGGCCATGCGCGTACTGCTTGTTGCCATGTCGATGTTGTTCGTGATGTCCGGCAGTTCTCGCGCCGCGGAGATCCGCAACCTCTCGATGCCGCTCCCCGGCGGCGGAGAGCTTCGATACGGACTCTCGGTGCCCGATGGCTACACACCCGGACAGGAGAGACCGCTACTGCTGGCGCTGCACCCGGGCGGCGAGCGGATGCGCTACTACGGCAGCGCGTATGCCCGCATGGTCGTCGCGCCCGCCGCAGCCACTCTGGGTGCGATCATCGTCGCGCCAGACTGCCCGACCGCTGCCTGGTCGGACGTCGCATCGGACACCGCGGTCATGGCGCTCGTCGAGCGCGTCCTTGGCGAGTACGCGGTAGACCGGCGTCGCATCGTCGTGGTCGGCTTCAGCATGGGCGGTCGAGGGACGTGGTTCATGGCGTCCCACCATCGCGATCTCTTCACGGCTGCCGTGCCGATGGCCGCGGCCGTCGGTGATGAGCCGATCGAGACGCTGGCGACGATGCCGACCTACATCATTCACAGTCGCCGAGACCAGATCGTGCCCTTCACACCAGCGGAGCGAAACGCGCAGCAACTCGAGCGCCTGGGTCGAGTGGTGCGGTTCGACGCGCTCACTGAACCTACACATTTCGACATGGGCGCTTACGTGCCCGCGCTTGGACGTGCGCTCGCGTGGGTCGCGGATCAGTGGAGTACATCGAAGTAGCGTGGACGGCCGACGCACCGAGCGGCGAAGGCGGCGTGGTGGCGGCCGGCGAAGCTACGGCTGGGTTCCGGGGACACGTCAAAGTGCGGCGCGGGCTCGCGCCAGTCCCTGACGCGCTCCGTCCGACGAGGGATCGAGCGACAACGCCTCGCCGAACAGACGCGCGGCGCTTGCGGCGTTGCCCGTGTTCAGCTCGAGAAGCGCGAGATTCTGGTAGGTAGCCGGATCCTGCGAGTCCAACACGAGCGACGCCTCGAAGGCCTTCCGCGCGGACGCGGCATCTCCTCGCGTGGCATAGATCGCCCCGACCAGATTCTGCGCACGGGCAAAGCGAGGATCGAGCGAGACGGCTCGCTGTGCCGCAGCCAAAGCGGGCTCGAGCTCGCCGCGAAGGAAGTGGTGCGCGGCGGTGTAATAGGCGGTGCCCGAACGTTCGGGGTGTCGGCTCAACGCAGTCACGACGGCGCCAAGCCGGCCGGCGTCGCCGACGTCGGCGAAGATCGACGCCAGTTGTTCGAGGGCTGCGCTCTCGTCTGGACGTTGCGAAGCGATGCCGCTGACGTCGGCAATGGCAGCGTCGATCGCGCCCATCGACGCGTGGAGCCGCGATAGCGCCACCCTCGGAGCCACGAGTTCAGGGTGACTGCTCACCGTCGACGTGAGCAACGCGACCGCATCCGACTGGCGCGCAAGAGGCGCCGACGCTTCTACCAGCGCTTGCAGGGCGTCGCTGCTTCCCGGCGCCTTCTCGATGGCGGTGCGAGCGGCGTCATAGGCAGCCTCGAATGCGCCGGCCCGCCGAAAGATCGCCGACCGGTGCGCATGGTCCTCACCCGTGGCCTGCGCCCACGCTCGAACGACCGCCGCAGGTCGGCGGTCCAACGGCTCGAGTGATCGAAGCGTGCGGACGTTGTCCTTCTGAGAAGCGGTATGAAGCGCGCGAGGCGCAGAGAACTCGAGCGCCATCTTGTCGTCGGTCTGCAACGCGGCGCCACTCCCGAAGCGAGCGGCCCCTTCCTCGCCTGCGACAAACATCGACAGCAACTCGAACGATGACATCACTCCGACTGTTTTCAGGTCGGTCGAGGCGGCGCCCGCCGCCCACCGCTCCGCCAGGTGGTCGATTCTGGGCTCCATGGGGTCCGTCGACCCGAGCAACAGGAGGTCGCCGTCGCCAGCCAACCACAACGTGGCGTGTGGGAAGACGCTCGTGAACGTCGCGACCACGGACTTCAGATCGTCCGGGCTGATGTCGTACGTGTTCACCCACTGGCAGATCACACCATGGTCCGACAAGCGGAGCCGCGCCGACTCGAAGAATTCGCGCGTGAACAGCGCGGCTACGCCGGCCATCCACGGGTTTGACGGCTCGGCCACGATGACGTCATACGTGCGGTCGGAGAGCGCCAGGTGCGTGCGCCCATCGGCAACCAACAGGCGGGTACGAGGGTCGTCGAGGGGAGACTTCCCGTCTTGCGCGAAGAGGCGAGACGCTTCAGCTACCTCTGGCGAGATTTCGAGGACGTCGACGTCGGTGACACCGTGAGTCAGCGCGGATGCCACAGTGATGCCGCTACCCAGACCGATGATGCAGACGTCTTTGGCGTCGCCGTGCAGGAGCAGGGGCAGATGCGCCAGTAACTTCTGCGTCAGCATGTCGCCACCGGTTGACGCATCGACCTTCCCGTCGATGGCGAGCGACAACGCGCCCGTGAGCCGCTTCACCGACACGGTCGCCGTTGCACCGTCGCGGTAGTACACCAGGGTGCCGAACGTCAGCGCCGACTCCACGTCCAGCCCCGGCGCAATCGCAGAGGCATATTTGTACGCACCGCTCGCGAGCAGATCGCGATCCCACGGTCCGCGGCCGACGAACATCAGCAGCGCGGCGGCCAGAGGCGCGACGACAAGTCCGCGCACAAGCGCGGACGTGCGACTGCCGAGCGCCGCCACCAACGCACCTGCAGCCAGCAGACCCGCAACCATCGTGAGTGTGTGCTCGAGACCGAACATCGGAATCAGCACGAAGCCCGTCAAGAGCGAGCCGCACACTCCGGCAATCGTGTTCACCGCGTAGACAAGGCCAAGCGTCAGAGGCGAAGCGTGGGCGTCGCTGGCCAGTTGCAGGGCAATCGGAAAGGCTGCGCCGATGGCGATGGCCATCGGCAGAATCACCACGGCCAGGCGCAACCCGCGCGCGACGATCGAGACGTCAGGCGACGTCACGAACTCGAGGGCAACCTCGCGCGGCAATGACGTTCCTGCGGCATTGGTCGCCCAGACAGACGCGACCGATGCCAGTGCGAAGCACAAAGCGGCAACCGCTGCCGGGTGGCGTGTGCGCGCGGACACCAGCGACGCGATCGTGGCACCGATGGCCAGGCCGGCGACGAAGGTCGCGACAGTCGCCGCAAACGCATAGGTGGAGGGACCAATCAGCAGCGAGAACACTCGCGTCCAGGCGACCTCCGCCGAAAAGGTTGCGGCACCGGTGATGGCAAGCAACGCAGCGGCCAGCGAGGGGCGAGGCCTCTCCTCTGGGTGTACAACGCTGCGCGCGCGCTCCGGGCGAGACCGCTCGGAACGCGACTTCCCTTGCGCGCGGGCCGGACGAGCACTCTGTTCGGTCGTTGGTGCGTGAGTCGTGATGGCCGCGTCAATCGCTGTCTGCTTCGTGGCAAGCACCAGCGCCGCCGCGGCCGCCGCCAGGCTCGCCGCGGCACCAGTCATGAGCGTACCGAAGACGCCGATCGCAGGCAGCAGAATGAAGCCGGCGAGCGCTGAGCCGACCGCGGCACCGACAGTGTTCGCGGCATAGAGGCGCCCGGCCAGCCTCGACGCCTGCTGACGCTCGCTCGCAAACCAGCGTATGGCAACGGGAAAAGTTGCGCCGAGAGCCATGGCGGGCAGAAGCAGCAGCGCGAGCGAGGCCACCAGGCGGACCAGGCCGAAGGTCATGCCGCCGGCACCGTCTCGATAGGCGGCGGCGAAGACCGGCGTCAGGGCTCGAAGTTCAAATGGCAGCGCGACCGCGAGCACGGCGACGCTGAGTTCCAGTGCGGCGTACACGCGCAGCGCGCGCGACGCCGACAAACGCCCCGCCCAGCGTCCTGCGAGTGCAGCGCCCAGTGCAAGACCGCCCATGAACGCGGCCAGGACCGTACTCGAGGCCGCGGTGCCACGTCCCATCTCGAGCGTCATGAGTCGCGTCCAGCTCACCTCGTACACGAGGCCGGCGAGGCCGGAGCACGCGTACGCCAGGAGAAACAGGATTTGAGTCATCGCCTCGCGAGTCTACACGCTCAGGTGCACCGGCCACTACCCGGTACCAGGCCACCAGCGAAGCGCCTCACCGGCTAGGGACGGGAGGCGCGGGTCGCGCTTCGCTGGCGTCCTTCGGACAGCGCTTGCTGGCCCCGCTCCGCGGGGCGGCCATCTTCCATGGCCGACTGAAAATTTGCTTCGATTGTGGCCATCGCGGCCATAGAAGATGGCTGTGCCAGGAACGGGCTCGATGCCGTCGCGTATGCCAGAATGCGGCACAGATACAGTCGGTCATGGCGAACGCACACCTCTCGGCGCGCGCAGAGACACCACGTGGTCGGCACATCGCGCGATCGCTCCGGCTTGTCGTGTTCGCCTCGGTGCTGGGTCTACTGACCTCCTCTCCGGGTGTGGCTCAGCAAGTCCCCACCTTCTCACGCGATATCGCGCCGATCCTGTTCGCGCACTGCGCGACGTGTCATCGACCCGGTGAAGTGGGCGGTTTCAGCCTGCTGTCGTTCGCTGATGTTCGGCCACGTGCTGCCGCCATCGCCCGCGCAACCCGCCTTCGCGCCATGCCGCCGTGGAAACCGGACGCCATTCCCGGCGCTTCCCTTCTTGGCGCTCGCGGTCTTGATGAGCACGCCATCGATCTCATCGAGCGCTGGGCCGCTGGAGGAGCCCTCGAAGGTGCGCCAGCTGATCTCCCAGCTGCGCCGACCTTCCCCGACGGATGGCAACTCGGCCAGCCCGATCTCGTCGTCTCGATGAACGAGCCGTATGTCGTGGCAGCCGGCGGCCGAGACATCCTTCGTAATTTCGTAATTCCGCTGAATCTGCCCGCGGGTCGCTACGTACGCGGGCTCGAGTTCCGACCCGGCAACGCACGGGTCGTGCACCACGCGAACATTCGAGTCGATCGAGCACGAGCGGCGCGAACTGCGGACGGCGCGGACGCCGAGCCAGGGTTCGACGGACGACTGAATGCCGGCGCGGAGTACCCAGGCGGTCAGTTCCTCGGGTGGACGCCCGGTCAGTTACCGCCGATGCTCGGCGGCGACAGTGCGTGGTGGCTCGACGCGGGCAGCGACCTCGTGGTGCAGTTGCATCTGCGTCCGACCGACCGGCAGGAACGAGTGCAGGTGCGTATCGGCTTGTTCTTCACCGACGAAGTGCCGAAGCACACGCCGGTGATGGTGCGGCTCGGCAAGCAGGATATCGACCTGCGAGCAGGCGTCAACGACTACCACGTCGAGGACTCCTACCGGCTGCCGGTTGCTGCAGAACTGCTGGCCATTCAGCCGCACGCGCACTTTCGCGCTCGCGAAGTGAGCGCGTCTGCGCAGCTGCCCGACGGATCGATTCGCCAGTTGCTGCACATCGCCAGCTGGGACTTCGACTGGCAGGACCAGTACCGCTATGCGGACCCGGTACGACTACCGGCGGGGTCGGTCCTGCGCATGACCTATCGCTTCGACAACAGCGCGTCCAATCCACGCAATCCCGACTTTCCTCCTCGCCGCGTACGCTGGGGCCAGAACAGCAACGACGAGATGGGCGACGTCTGGTTTCAACTCGTGGCGCCTGACGAACGTACGCGTGCGCGACTCCTCGCGGATGCCGGACAGAAAGTCCTCGGCGAGGACGCCGTGGGTTTCGAGACCTTGCTCGAAGCCGAGCCCGGCAATCCACGTCTGCACGAAGCGGCGGCGGCGATTTTCCTGACGCTCGGGCAGACCTCTCGCGGCGTCGACCATCTCGAACGGGCGCTCGGCCTCGATCCGCGGTCAGTCGAAGCGCACTACAACCTCGCGACGGCATTGGCGTGGCAGGGGCGCACCGGCGACGCGATCGCGCACCTCAGAGAAACGCTTGCCGCCGATCCGACGCACGTCGGTGCGCGCGTGAATCTTGGCGCGCTGTTGCGCTCGAACGGCGAGGCACAGGCCGCGACGACCGAGCTGAGGCGGGCGCTGCAACTCGCACCGTCCAACGCAGCCGCCCATGCGAATCTCGCGGGCATCCTCATGCAAGAGGGACGGGTGACTGAGGCTGTCACGGAGTATCGGGCAGCGCTCAGTGCAAACCCCGCGTTGCCCGAGGCGTTGACTGAGCTGGCATGGACACTGGCGACGTCGCCGTCGAGCGCATTGAGGAATCCGCTCGATGCGACCAGGTATGCCGAACGTGCGCGGGATCTCACCAATGGGACAGACGTGCGGGCGCTCGACGCGCTTGCCGCGGCCTACGCGGCGTCCGAACGCTACACGGAGGCGGCAAGCACTGTGGACGCAGCGCTCCAACTCATTCCGGATCAAGCACCCGGTGGCGACGAGGCACGTCGGCTGCTGCAACAGCGCCTCGTCAGGTATCGAGGGCGGCAACCGTACCGGGATCCGACGCGGGTGGATAAGTAGGTCAGGACCGTCTGGACAGTCGGGACGGCCTGGACGGCCTGGACGGTGAGGAAGACAGTGGGGCGAGTTGGACTCGCGGCGGGCCGGGTGGCAGTCGGCGCAGGCTGGGCCGAGAGGCTGAGTGGGTCAGGTCGGTGGTCGATCGTCCCGGTGAGGGCAGACGCCTGAGCGACCTGCCTGACCGTGCTGACCTTCCAAACCGTCCTGACCTACCCGACCCTCCCGACCTGATTCGAACTAGAACGAGTAGGTCGCGCCGATTTCGATGATGCGCGCGTCCATGATGCTGCTTGGCCTGTTGAAGTTCGGACCAGACAGTCTCGTCACGTCGAGCACCGTGTTGTCGTTCAGGATGTTGAAGATGTTGGCGCGAATCGACACCTTCTGTCCGTGCGTCAGGTTGACGTTCTTTTCGAAGCGCATGTCCAGCTGATTGCTGATGGGCAGCCGACGAGCGCCAATCGGCTCGACGTTCAGCGTGATGCTCGGAATGGTTCGGCCACCCGTGAAGCGCACCTGACGGGCCCAGGGATAGCCACTGCGTGCTTCGAAGTTGGCCGCGGTCACGATCCCGAACGGCGCCTGATACACACCCGACAGCTTGTAGGTGTATTCCCAGTTCTTGTCCGCAACATTGATCTCGTTGTTCGGGTTGAGCGGCGCGCTTTCGACGTTGCCGTTGAACTCGCCCGAGGCCGTGGTCGCCGGCGCCGTCAAGTCGGTGTAGATGAACGGGACGTTCCGCCGCGTCGCGGAGTAGGACGCCGTCAATTGCCACCGGTTCGACAGACGCTTGGACATGGCGATGTCCACGCTGTTGTACTTCTGGTCGGCCTTCGGATCGTTCACGCGGGCGAATCGCTCGAATGCGCGGCCGTTGAGAGCTGGCGCCCACTCGTAGTAGGTGAAGGTGGTCCCTGGGTCATCCGCGTTGCCACGAACGCCGTCCAATCCCGGATCGGTCTGGGTGACTGGAACGTTGTAGGCGGCGTAGGGTCGCAGCGTGTTCAGGATGCGATAGGTGTCGTGATAGCGCGAATAGACGTAGCTCGCGCGCACGCCGAAACCTTGTCCGAGTTCCCGTTCGAGCGACAGCGAGAGTTCGTCGCTCTTCGGCTGTCGTTCGTCCGGACTCGGAACGAAGTTGTTGCCACCCGACTGCGAGATGAAGTCCGGCCCGTTCAGGTTCAGATTCACTTCGCCCGGATCGTAGTTTCCGTTGCCGTTGAAATCGCGCCAACGGTACGCGGTCGTGACGCGGAGCTGCGCGTCAGCAGAGTCCATCTCTGGCACCTGCTGCCGTTCGTGATCGAAACGGCCCCAGCCGCCCTTGAGGACCATCTTGCCGTTGCCGAGGATGTCCCACGAACCGTGGAGGCGCGGCGCGAAGCTGTTCCAGATGTTGAACTGCTGCTTGTCGAAGCAGGCCGCCGGGTAGGTGAGGTCCGCCGGAAACGCCGCCGCGTCCCTGCAGGATTCCGGCACAAAGCCGTTATCGTGCGCGAAGCGGACGCCGAGATTCAGCGTGAGGTTCTTCGCAACCGTCCAGCTGTCCGTCAGGTACGTACTGGCGTAGTGCGTGACCACCTTCGCCAGTGACGGATTGTTCCACATCTCGATCTGGCAGGGCGCCGTTGCGCTCGCCGCGACGTTGCAGGTCGCGAACCCGTTCGAGGGTCGCAGACGATAGGTGTAGACCCAGGCGGAAAAGGGCTTGCCCTCGGGTCCACTGCTAAGCGTCGTGTCTGCAGGCAACTGGGGATACTGGCGACCGAACCAGTTGTCCACGTACTCGACGCCCATCTTGAACTCGTGGTTGCCGTAGAAGAGCTCCGGCTTGAACAACGTCGCGTTCCCTTTGTAGTGGAAGCGCGGGTTGTGCGGCCGCTGACCAACAGTGGTTGCCGGTCCCTGGTTCTGCGACGTCACCAGGTCGAGTGAGGGCGGCACGTTCTGGGGCGAGAAGCTCCAGTACTGGCTAGAGTAGTTCCAGTAGCCGACCTGCATCGAGGTCATGAACTGGTTACTCCACACGCGTTGCAGCTCGATCTTGGCTGTGCGACTCGGGGTCATGAGACCACTGCGGGATGCGTACGGAATGAACTGGCTGAGGCTACTCGTGTCGTATTTGTGGTTGTACCCATAGAAGCCAATGACTCGATTGGCCTGCGACATCTGGTACGACGTCTTCTCGGTGTAGAACCACGCGAGTTCCTTCGCGATGGCGACCGAACCATCCGGCTTGAAGGTGTTGAGTGGCTGCTGGTCGTCGATCTGACGCCGGGCAGCCGTGTAGAACCACAGCTTGTCCTTGATGATGCGCCCACCCAGATCGCTGCTCACGCTGTAGCGTGACGCCAGCGTGGACCCCCCGGCAATGCCCTGCGATCGCAGGTTGTCGTCGATGTTGTCGCTCTGAAAGTCCGGGCCCGTCTTGTTGTACGAGGTGGTGCTGTGAAATTCATTGCTGCCGGACTTGACGATGGCCATCAGGTTGACGCCGCGACTGGGCACTTCCGCGCCGTTGCCCAGCGTTCTGACGGAGGCCTCCTCGAGCGTCGTGTAGTCCCAGTAGTTCGCCTGACCGCTCGAGGCCTGCAGGCTGCTCGTCTGCACGCCCTCGAGCGTCGAGTACGCCTCTCCCGCCTGCCCGAAGACGCGGAAAGTGGGCACCTGATTCAGCGAGCTGCCACCGACGTCGCGCAAGGTGCGCACGCCGGGCGCCTGCGCGAGAAGTGACACGACACCGTTGCGACTTGTCGGCAGTAGTTCGATCGTCTCGCGCGTGAACTGCGTCGTCGCCGCCGTGGAACTCACGTCGACCACGGGAGCCGCGCCGGAGACCGTGATCGTCTCTTCGAGAGAGCCAACCTTCAGAGCCACGTCGATCTTGGCCTGGAAGTCCACCGTCAGGCGCACGCCTTCGCGGCGTACGGTCTGGAAGCCGGACAATGTGTAGTCGATCTGGTACGTGCCGATCGGCAACGGCGTCAGGCGGTACTCACCCTTATCGTCGGAGACCGCAACGACCGATGGCACCTGCAGTGCAGGGCTGGTAGCAGTGACGGTGACGCCCGGCATCACAGCGCCGCTTTCGTCCGTGATTCTTCCGGTGACGGCGGCGTCCTGTGCGGTTGCCACGGCGGCCCCCAGGAGCACCAGCAGCCCCGACGCGAATACTCGTAGTGTTCTCACTCGTTCCCGAATCATTCGACCCTCCTAGTGACCGTAGCCGTCGACGCAGAACCTTTGCATGATTGCGAGACCCGGGTATGAACGTAATGAGACGTCTACGGAATGACTCGGCCGACACGATCGACGAACAAACCCAACCGCAGGATGAATGATCGAGCGCATATGCGAGACAGGCGCACATATTGCCCGTCGCGTGTCGAGAGGCTAAGACCCGCATGCGAGCGAGTCAACAGTGATCTATAAGTGATTGCGAAAGCTCGGAGCGTGCGCCTCCAAGATCCCGAATTTCCTAAGGGATTTCGACGATTTGATACCTGTTAGTGGGTATGCGTCTGGATGTTCAGAGACCGAGCCAGTAGCTGAACTTCACGATGAGCGCGTTCGTACCTGGACCGGTGAATGCGCTGGCGAGATCGCGTCCGGGCGAGAACGTGCCCGGTCGAGATGGATCGGTTCGCGAGAGATTCCACACGAGAAACAGCGCGCTGCCCTTGGCGTACTCCCAGCGAAAGACGACGTTGCCGCGCACCGACTTGTCGTTGAAGTCGGGATCGTACGACAGCGTGCCGGGCGCGAACGTGAAGGACCGTGGGGCAGATAGCCGTTGAATGTCGGTGTACTGTCCCACCGCAACGAACGGTTGTATGTACGCCTCGAGCGTCATGTCGCGAGAGAACGCGTAGGTGGCTCGACCGGTGATGCCGATCACGTGTCGGAGCAGGCGACCGTAGATGTTGTCGATGACCCCGTCGCCGGTGACGTCGACGTTGGCGATCCACTGCGCCAGATCCAAGCCTGATTGATACTCCGTCCCGATCGACATCTGGAGCCGAGGCGTTGCACGAGCGCGCAGCGTCGGGCTGGCATTCAACACCCACCCACCGACGCGGTCACGACGCAGGTCCATGCTCAACGAGCCCCGAAGCGTCTTCCGAGAGTCCGTGCGAACGAAGATATCTGCCAGCCACCACGCGGGCTCGAGGATTGGAGGACCGCCGCGCGAGTCGAGGTCGTCGAGGTTGTCGAAGGCGTGGTGAATGCGAATGGACGCGGCCCAGTAGTTTCGCAGCGAAAAATCCAGCCCGGCACCGGCGTTGGTATCTCTGAACCCGCGCGCATTCCACGACCGATCTCCATAGGTATAGACGTGAAGGTCCTTGAACGGCCCGATGGGATCGGGCTGCATGGCATTGAGGCCGTAGTTCACGTTCGACTTGTCGACACGGCTGCCAAGGAAGCCAAGGTCGACATTGTGAAACGTCGGGCTGATGGTGTCGTAGTGCCCGTCGATGCCCCAGTGTTTGCGCGCATAGCTGACGTTGGTCAGCACGCTGCCACCTGTCTGCAGCCGCCCGTCGACCGGCGCGTGCGTGCCCGCCGCGATGCCCGTCCACGAACCCCGATTGCCGTCCCACCTCACGCCGAAGTCGATGCCACCCGTTGTCGCGCCGAGATCGTGTGCTCGCGATACAGAGGTCGCCATCGCGCCCAGGTTCGCCGCGCCGTTACGGAATTCACCCAGCACTCGACCTACGGTGTATGACGTGCGCGGTTCCACCAGACGATCGACCGGATCGAGGGACGCGGAGCCGCCAGGCTCCGAGGAAGGCTCCTTGACCGTGGCGTACTCGGCCGCCGTCAATGCCGACAGCCCTCCGTAGCTCCAACCTCCAGACTTGCCAGTGACCTTCGCGGCTCCCAGGATCGTCGTCGCGTCGGGCCGCTCGATCTCGGTCTCGCCTGTCCCGAGTGAGAAGTGAGTGGGTGCGCGACCGATGCGACGCGAGTGGAACAGGAGCATCTGCGGAAACGCGGGGACGAAGAGGCGGCTGTCCTCGAGGAAGAACGGACGCTTCTCCGGAAAAAACGTCTCGAAGATTGACAGATTCAGCACCGATGGGTCCTGTTCGACCTGGCCGAAGTCAGGATTCACCGTGGCCGAAAGCGTCGCTGCCGGGCCGAGTCCTACTCGCAGGTCGACACCAGCCGCTGCAGAGATGCTGCCTGGCCCGGAGGTCAGCGTGTCGCCCCGCGCCAGCGTGAACGGGACTACTTCAACGCGGCGCGGCGGCGCCAGCGTGTGCTCGAACACGACGTGACCAAATCGTGAGACGACACCCGCCTCGCCCCGCGGCGTGGACACCCAGCGGTCCAACTCGCCCGTCCGGTAGATGTCGCGGCCCACGTTGAATCCCCACACGGCAGGGACGTCCGGCACCACCGAAAAACGCATCTGGGAAAAAGGGATCGCAAACTCGGCTACCCAACTGTCCGCTGACACGGTGGTCCGCACGTCCCACACCGCGTCGTAGTCTGAGCTCTGTCGGGTGTCGTCGACATACAGGTAGTCGCTCTGCGTGCCGGAAGGATTCGCCTCGAACACGTATGCGTTCAGATGATCGTGCCTGGGATCGAACATCACACGAACCAGGTCGCCCGGGGGCTGCGCGTCGCGGCGGCCAGGACCCGAGGTGAGCGGTGCCAGGTCGCTGATGGAAGCCCGTACTGCGACGTACAGGGTTCGGTCGGTGTGTGCCACCTGCACGATGGTCCGTACGCGAGACGGCGCCATGTTGTCGGGATCGTTCTGCACCAGGTCGTCGACGATCGGTGCGTGCGTCCACACTTCGTCGTCGAGCCAGCCGTCAATGCGAGGCGGTGTGCCGGTGATGAACCAGGCGTGAAGCTCTTTTCCAGCCTTCTCACGTGCTGCGGGTTCGCGCACCAGCGTCGTTGACGCCACTGGGTCCTGCGCACTGGCACTTGCGGAAGCACATGCCAGCGTGAGGAGCCAGACGCCAGCCATCCGCGAGCGACGTCCCAGCACCATGTGGCAGCGCTAGATGTTATCGGATCGATCGGCGGTCCGGATTCATCACGCTTCGGCGAGCGGCGGCGCTGACAGTCGGCGCTTCCGCGCGCGCAGCATCCAGAATGCGCGAACGCGAAGGGTCGGGCGCTGCGCCACGAGCCAGTTCAGCGTCCGATGTTCTCTCGCCAACGAACGCTTGTATTGCGCGTCGCCGGCGAGCAGATCGTACTCGACCACATCGAGCCGATCGGCCAGGTAGTGCTTGATGGCTAGATAATGCGTCATCAGCCCAGGCTTCGAGCGGTTGTCCGACTGATAGGCAAACCCAGATTGATAGAAATAGATCCGGCCTTGATGGAAAAAGCAGTGCAGCAGTCCAACCGTCTGCGGGCCAGAGGTGACACGCAAGAGGTGAACGCATCCGGCGTCGAAGCTTCGCTCGATCAAGCGCGAGTGGAACCGGCGAAACCTGTGCGAGGCGAACACACCAGGTCTACCGCGCTCCGACCAGCTTTTCTGGTGGAGGTCGGCCAGTTCCTCGAGAAACTCCAGGGCCTGCCGCTTGTCGCCGGCCTGTTCAACGACCAGTGGACCGGTCGTCTCCTCGTACATGCGAATGCTGCGTCGAATCTGCTGACGCGTGTTCGCGGACAGCGCAGTGTCGTAGCTCACGCCCGACGACCGAAGGGCTGTGAGGTCGACGTAGTAGCTCGGTCGCGACTTGCTCTCGACCCTGCATCCTTCGGTCAGCGAAGGAACGGCCTCCATTCCGTCGAGCGCCAGTTCATCCCATCGGGTTCGTCTGATCCAGGCCAGGAGCGCCGCCGATACGTCCGCGTCCCTGCCGGGCAGACAGAGCAGGCGGTTGTATTCAACGCACGTCCCGTCCTCGTGGTCCTCGCCGGCGCAGTTGAGATGCACGCGTCGCATCGGGATGAACTTTCGCCAATGCAGATGGCGAACCAGCAGACACGCGCCTACCACCTCGCCAGCGTCGACGAATGTGAGCAGGCGTGGATTCAGCTGCTCGCCAAACACGTCGAGCCAGGTTTCGACCCACGCGGGAGTCAGAAAGAACGACGAGCCGCTGCGCGCTGCCAGCACCTGCCAGCTCGGCGCGACCGCCGCCCAGTCATTCCAGCGATATGGCTGGATCTCGATCACGGGGTGGTCAGAACCAGCGAGTTCCGGTGATGCCGCCCACAGCCGTCCGCAAGCGAAGCCGGCTGGTACTCGGGCGGTCCATGGGCAAGCGACGAATGTCGTAGGGATCTATCTCGCCGGGCCTGTTCAGTCCACCATAGTGCGAGAAGGCCGCCCGATAACCAGTGGCCTTCAGCCCTTCGATGCTCTGGCCCGAGAACGCGTGCGTGCTGCCCACTGGATAGGCGAGCACATCGATGGTTGTGTTCAACTCTCGTTCCAGAATCTCGCGCGACGCACGGAACTCTTCGCGCTGGGCGGCGGCGCTGAGGGTGCTGAGAATCGTGTGACTGTGTGTGTGTGACCCAAAGACCTGCCCGGCCGCCTGCATCTCACGCGCCTGTTCATAACTCATGAAAAGGGGGCTCGCGTCATTCCCGGGTGGCGTGGCCAGACAGGCTTCCGCCAGCTCGCGCTCGAAGCGCTCGGGGTCGGTGACGGCGGGACTGCGGTAGATGCGCAGGATCCGCCTGGACACCTCCAGAAGCCCCAGCTTCTCGACGTCGAATTCCACGGGCTGCGGATATCGTAAGCGAATCGTGCTGGTGGGGCACTGCTTGATCACGAATGCCATGCGGTCCCACCACGGCACGCGACTGCTGCCGACGAATCCGGTAGCCAGAAAGAACATGGCCGACACACCGTGGGACCGAAGCACCGGGAACGCGGCCTCGTAGTTATCCAGATAGCCATCGTCGAAGGTGAAGAGCACGCTCGCCCTGGTCGGACCGGCACCGCGGGCCATGGCAATTGTCTCTTCTGGCGTCAGCAGGTGGAAACGCTTCTTGATGTGACGAATGTGATCGTCCAGCTCGTCTGCAGTCGCTGAGAACACCCCCGAGTCGTATGGAGTACTGAGGGAATCGCCAATCCGGTGATAGGTCAATACCATGAGCACCGGGCGTTGCGGGAGCAGTTCCAGAATGTGAGTGAACCGAGTCGCCGCGAACGCGCGCGAGAGCAGCTCCCGTTTGTCAGTTGGACCCATGTCGGTTGTTTCGTCCGTTTGGCTGGAGAGTTATAGTAGAGCTTTTTCGTCGTCCCCAAGCCGCTTTTTGCCTCTCGCAAATTCTCAATGCAGTCGCAAGCAGTCGCAAGAAGTCCGCTGAGCGCGGCGATCTGCCCACGCGATCAGCCGGCCTCATCGTGCGTTCCGGATCATGTCTTCGGCGCGGACTTCACTCGAGAAATCACAACCTGACACAGTAGCCACTCTCTGCACCTTGGGCAAGCGCCCCGGCTCCTACGGTCGCTCCCCCGGTCGGTGACGGCCTCGAGAACCTGCGCAGCGGTGGAGGAACTGCACACTCCCGCGTCAGGAAGTCGTCGGGGTGCGTCGGACCTGCCGCGGAGGCGCCGAAGAGTCGTTCGCCAACGCCCTGTGAAAAGCTCTACTATAGCGTTCCGCACCTGGACAGTATCAAAATGGACAGCCGACCATCGCGTGACGAGAGAGGCAACTGCTCTGTATGGACAAGTCGGGAATGGCACCATCTCTGAACCCACCTGAATCAAGCGTCGACGAGCGCACAGCCCCCGCAGTGGTCCGGATGCCATCGGCTGGGAAAGCGAATGCACGCTCCGCCGGGGCGGACGAACCGACGAAACAGGACCCAGACGCGGCGCCACTCGCTCCCACGACTGAGACTCGGCAGACGTCAGTCGTTGTCGTTCACGATGCAGAAACCCTCGAGAACCACGTGAAAGCGTGGGAGGACCTTGCGGCCAACGCCGTCGAACCCAACGTCTTCTACGAGCCCTGGATGCTTCTGCCCGCCATGGAACTGCTCCGTGAGGGCGCGGATTTCGTTATTGCCCTGGTGTTTGCCGCCCGAGGGCCGAACACGCCAGGCACCCTCATCGGGCTCTTCCCCTTCGAGCGCACCAAGAGCTTTGGACGGTTTCCGCCGAAGACCCTGAGACTGTGGAGGCACAACTACCTGTACTCGTGCACCCCCTTGGTGCGCGTCAGGAATGGAGAGGAGTGCCTCGATGCCCTCTTCAACTGGCTGGCAACCACTCGGGAAGGCGCTGGCCTGGTCAGGTTCGACTACATCACGGGGGATGGTCAGTTCTTTCCGCTCCTGGACGATGCGCTCCGGAAGCACAAGTCGATGAGCAGTGTGGGCACGGTCTTCAGCCGCGCAGCGTTCCGGCGAGCCGCTGATGCCGAGACCTACCTGAAACACACGCTCTCGGGAGACTACCGGCGTCAGATGAAGCGCAAGGAACGGCGCCTGGCCGATTCCGGGCGGCTGGAATACGTCACGCTCGGCCCCGACGGCAACCTGGAGGATTGGCTCGAGAATTTCCTGCGCCTGGAAGCGAGCGGCTGGAAGGGCAAGGAAGGAACCGCGTTGGCGTCGACCCCGAGCGACCGCGAGTTCTTCCTTCGGTTCGCACGCGACGCCTTTCGTCAGAATCGGTTGATCATGCAGGGCCTCAACCTGGACGGACGCCCAATCGCTCAATACTGCGCGCTGACGGCGGGACAAGGTTCGTTCGACTTCAAGCCCGCATACGATGAGGACTACGGGCGCTATTCCCCGGGTATCCTGCTCGAACTCGAGCGATTCCGTTATCTCCACAGCCGCCCTGAACTGGACTGGATGGACTCGTGTTCCAAGCGTGACAGCTTCCGCAATGCGCTCTGGGGACAACGCCGAGTCATCGTGTTCGTCGCCATGTCAGCGGGCAGCCTTTCGGGGGATCTTCGCGTCGCGACGTGGCCGATCTTCAGATGGATGGCTCGCAGCGTCCGCAAGGTCATGGGTTCGAAGACTGAATCGCTCGGGTAATCACGTAGAGACATCATGGCCAGCCATCAGGCGCCTGCACTCGACCGGTCGGCAACGGCCGTCATCACCGCGGGCATGAACATCTTGCGTTGTTTCAGCGGCACCGGGGTGCAGGTCTGCCCGGTGGCGCCCCAAGACGACGATGAAATCTTTTCGTCCAGGCATAGTCGGCGGCACAAGACCATTCCGCGCAGTGACGAGGACCCGAAGAAGTTCGCGGAGGACCTCGCCGAACTCGGCAAGTCGTTCGCGGTCAAACCGGTTCTCTACTACGACGCCGACAGCATCCTCCTGATTGTGTCGCGCTACCGGGAGATCCTGCAGCCGTACTATCAATTCCTGCTGCCGCCGGCCGAACTCGTGGAAGACCTGGTCGACAAGGTTCGCTTCGCGAAGCTCGCCGAGCGGCTGAACCTGCCCATTCCCCGTACCCTGCGCTCCGACGAAATCGAGAGCGCCGACGCCGCGCTCGCGAAGATCACGCTGCCCTGCATTCTGAAGCCCGACTCCCGCCATTTGGGCTGGAACGATTCGGCCATGGTGTCCGACGAAGGCGCTGGTCCGCAGAAGGTGTTGATTGCGAATACTCCCGAGGAATTCCGCCGGATGTACGCGACTGTCCGCGGATTCACCGACAACTTCGTGATTCAACCGTATATCCCTGGCGGCGACGATCGCATCTTCAGCTTTCACGGATACTTCAACGCCGCCGGTGAGCCTCTCGGATATTTTGTCGGGCAAAAGATCCGGACGTTCCCGAAGAACAACGGAGTCAGCACCTATCTCGAGCTCGCCAGGGACAAGGACGTGCTGTCGATCAGCCTCGAGGCCCTGCGGAAGATGAACTTCGTCGGCGCGATCAAGATCGACTTGAAGCAGGATCCGGTCACGAAGCGCTTCTACATCCTCGAGTTCAATCCGCGCTACACCCTGTGGAATCATCTGGGCGCGGTGTCGGGCGTGAATCTCCCGTTGCTGGCATACGCCGATCAGACCGGTCAGCCGTGCACACCCCAATTCGAATATCGGCTCGGCACACGGTGGTTGTCCTTCGGTAACGACGCCCGCGCGTTCCTGCGCAGCTACCACCCGGATGGGGATTTGTCCTGGGCGCAGTGGGTCAGTTCGTTCTGGTGTCCGAAGGTCTACGACAACTTCGCCTGGGATGACCCAGGTCCGCTGATGGCGCTGCTGCGGAAACGCATGAAGCTGATTGTCGGCAAGCTCACGGGCCGCAAGTCGAGCCATACGGGCGCCGCGACTGCGGGTTGAAAGGGCCTGATGGCCACCTACGGCATCGTTGCCGACATGCACGGCAACCTCGAGGCCCTGCAAGCGGCCCTCGGCGCTCTCGACGACCGCGGCGTTGACCGCATCGTCTGCCTGGGCGACGTTGTGGGTTACAACGCACACTCGAACGAGTGCATCGAGCTGCTCCAGAAGCGCGGCATCGACTCCATTGCCGGCAACCACGACCTGATTGCGATCCGCCGGTTGGGACTCGGCCGCTGCGCTGACCGTCCGGCCTTTACGCTGCGCCGGACACGCAAGGATGTGAGCGCGGCCAGCCGCGCCTACCTCGCCGCTCTCCCAGCGCGCCTCCTCCTCGAAGACGATGTGGTGCTGGTGCACGGCGGGGTGAACGACGTCCAGGAGTACGTGACCACGGAAACGCGCGTCCTGGCAAACCACGCACTGCTCGCCGGCCAGATGCCTCAGGTCACGTTGTGCTTCTTCGGGCACACGCATGACCCGAAAGTCTACGAGTTGCTCGACGGCAGCATCAGCGAACGACCGGCGACTGGGCTGGTCAGGTTGCGCAGGGACGGCTACTCGTACTTCATCAACCCCGGTTCGGTCGACGGATCGCGCAAGCCCACTCCCCGGTTCGCGGAGTTCGTGATCTTCGATAGTGCCAGCCGCACGGTCGAATTCATGGCGGTTCCCTACGACTACGATGCGGTCGAGCGTAGTGCGACCGACCGCGGATATCGAATGACACCGACCGACGTGCGGGTCTACCGCCTTCGTCGGCTCGTGCGTCGAGTCATTCCGGGCCTGGTCAAACGAAGCACACAGCTGCTCGCGCGCGCACGCCCCAGCCAATAGCGCGGTTCTCGGACCGCTGCGCTCACCTTTTCCTGTCGGCGGCCGATTACCACGGACAGTGGAGGTCTGTGGATGATTGGAATGCGACCGCGACTGATGGGACTGACAGTGGCAATCGGCATGGCGGCAGCGACCAACGGTGGACTGCTCAGCGCCGCAGCGCCAACGGCTGTCGACTCGCTGGCGAAGTTGAAAACCGGCAATGCACGCTTTGTCTCGAACCCACAGGATGCGCTGCCAATCAGTGCGGCGCGCCGCACCGATCTGACCAAAGGGCAGACGCCGTTTGCCACAATTCTCTCGTGCGCGGATTCTCGCGTCCCGCCCGAGGTGGTCTTTCACACGGGCCTCGGCGATCTGTTCGTCGTACGCGCAGCTGGCAATGTCACCGACAAGGCGATTCTGGCCAGCGTCGAGTATTCGGTCGAGCATCTGAACGTCCCGCTGGTGGTCGTCATGGGCCACGAGTCGTGCGGCGCGGTGAAGGCCGCCGTCGACACGCCTGTCGGCACGTCGCTCGGTCCCAACCTCGATTACCTGATCAAAGCCATTCGCCCGTCGGTCGTCGCCACCGCGTCGAAGCCAGAGAGCGAGCGGATGCGAGCGGCCATTCTCGAGAACGTTGAAGAAACGCTGAACGACATGATTGCGGACAGCGCGCTGCTGCGCGACCTCGGCGGCAAGGGGCATGTGACCTTTGTTGGCGCCTACTACGAGCTTGGCAGCGGAAAGGTCTACTTCTCGGAGCCAGTGTGGTTGACCGGCAGCGCGCAAGCGCCGCGTTCGACCGGGGGCCACAATTGATCGCGCAGCGACTCGCGATCGCTGCCATCGTGGCGACTTGGAGTGTACCGACAATCGTCGTGGCGCAGCACGCGAAGGCTGAGTCGACGGCTGCGCACGGCGCAGCACCCTCCGCCGCGCCCGCCAAGGAAACGCCCAAGGACGCCAACAAGGGTGCGGCAAAGCCGACATCCGAACACGCCGCGGCCAAGTCCGACGGCAAGGACAAAGACACAGTCGCGCACGAAGTCGAAGGAGCCAAGGGCCCCGCGCACGCTTCGGCGGAAAAGGCGTCGAGCGCGAAAGAAGCCGAGCCTGCGGCGGGCGGCAAGAAGGTCGCAAGACCTGCGTCTGCGCGGAGCAAGACTGCGCCGAAGAACGAGTTGGAGGCGGCTCTCAAGCGCATCGACGAACAGATTGCCGTGATGCGGACGAGTCCGTCGGCAGCGCAATCGAGCAAGCCGCGGGTCGAGAGCGATGCGCGCTCGGTGCGCGCGGTACCGGCACCGTCAACGGCGCGTGTCCATTTGAGTTGGCGCACGGCGCTTGTGTGGGCGCCCGAACTCGATGGCGAGGCCGACGGGGCACATGAGGCGCCTCACGTCGAACTTGTCTGGCCGGCGACCGAACCCCTGAAGTCGACCCCGATCACGTTGGGATCGGTCCGCTGAGTCCGACGGCGCTGTGGACTCTAGCGAGTCAGTCCGCCGCGCGTGACCGCGCGGCGCTGAAGCAGATACAGCCGCTCGCGATCGAAAGCCCATTCGAGATCGTGAGCACTCTCGCCTCCGAAGACTCGCTCGCACGATGATGCGAGGTCGTCGAGTGCCCCGAGTCTGGACTCGCTCAGACACAGCGCCTCCCTGTCGGCAGCATCGGTCGGGCATTCTTCGGTCTGGCCGTCCGCCGTATGACGAATGGCCACGTGCTTGTCTCCGGCAACCGCTTCCAGCACCTGCCCACCGCGGCGCACGCGGTACCGATCCGGATCAACGAGCCCGCTCACGACGGATTCACCAAGGCCCCAGGCGGCTTCGATCACGCGGTGGTCAGCCCCCGTGACCGGATCTCTCGTAAAGAGAACGCCCGCGCACTCCGAGTCGACCATGATCTGAATCACGACGCCCACGCGGGGCGCGCCCGAGATCCCCATGCGCTCACGGTATGCCAGTGCGCCTGGGTGCTGGCCTGACGTCCAGACGGCTCTCAACGCGTCGAGACCGGTCTCGACCGAACGAATGCCCAGTCGAGTGATGTGCTGACCCGCAAAACTCGCAGCCGCAGAGTCCTCCCCAACCGCACTCGATCGCACAGCCAGCGCGTGACCGGCAAGGGCAGCAAAGGCCCTCGCGCACACGTCGTGTGCGTGCAGGTCGCCATCCATCAGACGGGACACGGTCGACCAGGCAACCGCCACACCGTCCGGCACGGGCAAGCCGCTGTGGAGCGCGTGGGCAAGCTGCGCGGCCTTGCCGCCGAAGTGTTCTTCGTCGACGGCATCAACAAGCGGAACGACGAGCGGCGCACTCATACGGCCAACACGGTCACGGTGCCTGCGGCACCGTCGATCTCGACCAACGCACCATCGGGAATCCGACTCGTGGCGTCCTTGGTGCCAACGATGCCCGGAAACCCATATTCGCGACTGACGATGGCGGGGTGTGAGAGCAGACCGCCGCGGTCGGTCACAATGCCAGCCAGAAGCGGCAGGATGACGTTGTACATCGGCGTGGTCGTGGGGGCCACGAGGATGTCGCCCTTCTGAAGGCGTCCGAAGTCATCTACCGAGCGGACGAGTCGTGCTGGTCCACGGGCGCGCCCGACACTTGCCGCAACGCCCTTCACCACCGTGCGGTCCGATGCGATGGACGGATCCTCCATGAGCTCGCGATAGGCCGCAAACGCGCGCGCGAGCCTTCCGGCCTGCGCCGGCATCCAGTCCACCGGTGGCGGTGCACCTGGCACGGGTCCGAGCACTCGGGGAGCCCCCTCGATCGGTGCGTGCTGTCTGCTCTGAACGCGGGCATGGAGCTCGTCTCGCGTCGGCGTCGAGACTCCCCGCAACATGCCCACAACTTCGGCTTCAGTGGCGTCGAAGACATCGCCTTCGTCGCCCACGCGTCCATTCGCGGCCAGCCGCTTTCCGGCCTCGAGCAGCGCCCGTCGCATGACACCAAGCGCCCACAAATCCATGTTCGACTGCGCGTCCCGAATGGGATAGACCTCGCGAGCATCTCTCAGGCGCTCGTCGAACTCGTCGCGCCGACTCGCTGGCACACGAGACCGCAGGGTCTCGTTGGCACTTGCACGCTCGCGGTCACTTCGCACACCGCTCTCGCCGCCACGCTCGTGTGTCGACACGTGCGCGCGTAACGTGGCCACGACCAGTTCCGGCAGTTCTATCACGCGCAGCCCGGTCAGATCGTGCCCGCTGACAATCGCGTCGCCGTAGCGGTCGAGCAGCAGACTCATGGCTCGTGCGGTTGCGTCACCAGCCCCACGCAGCCGCGACAGGGTGTTGGACGGCGCGGTGTCCGCGTCGAGGATGGCGCGGGCTTCCGGATCCGCCGCGATGGCAGCCGCCGCACTCTTGATCGCCTGACCGGCAGCCACTGAGTGCGGAGAATACCCTCGAAGGGTAGCCATCGCCTCGGCACCCGAAATGCCTGCTTCCGATGCGAACACAAGGAAGTCTCCGACGGGCAAGCACGTCAACGGCACGTTGGCAAAGTGCTGAACAATGCGCGTCGAGGCAAAGCGCGCGAGGCTCTCGAAATGCGCGGCAAAGGCATCGGCCGGCAGTTGCTCGATGGGCTCGCGTGCGAAAGCCGCCGTGCTCGACTCCACCTCGGGCAGCGCGCGCATGAACCGTTGAGCGTCCTCCCGCCAGAATTTCGTGGTCACGACCTCGTTCGCGCGCTTGATGCGACGCCGCAGGGCCGGATGCAGCCGGAGCAGCAAGGTGAAGAGCCACTTGGGCGGCGTGCCCGACGCACCAGGAGGTGCACCGAGCGGCCGAATGGCCATGTAGGGCAAGGAGTTCACGGAGCGGAACTCGATCGTGTCGAGCAGCACTCCGTAACGCGCGAACCCTTGTCGAAATCCCTCGGTGGCGTTGCGCTCGAGCAGGTCGCTCACGTACCCGCACCGTGGCCGATCGAGGTGGTTGCCGTCGAGAATCCAGGAACCGGGGCCCGGTGGGTCGAACGTCACGTTGGTCATTTGGCACCCTTTCGTGCAGGAGTCGGGTCGGCATGGCTCTCCCGACCACGACGCAGCGTCTCGTCGTCGACAAGCTGCCGCTTGCCTTCCTGTTTATGGCGCGACAGCGAGTCGATGAGCGAACGAATCACCCAGGACATCGCGCGCCCGGCCGAATCGGCCGACAGTCCGAATTCGCGAGCCAAGCAGTCCCAGGTCTCCATCCGCGCAATGGCACCGAATGCGGCGAAAGCGACTTCACGGTCTTCGGTCGAGAGATGCGAGAGCTGCGGCTCGAGCATGCTGCGCAGCCTCTCCATACGTTTCGAGCGACCGGCCGTCCGCACGGGTCGCAAAGCCGGCTCGTTCATGGCCGCCCGCAACCAGGCGGCGTTGCGCTCGAAGTAGCGGGCGACGGCAATCGCATTCACCGGCAGGTCGTCCAAGGTCTTCGCCTGAGGCGGAGCACCGAGCTGAGAACTCAGGAGCTCTGCGGCGGCTTCGAACAAGAGCTCGCGATTGGCAAAGTGGCGGTAGATCGTCGGCTCGGACACGCCCGACTTCGCCGCAATTTCTGGAATGGACAACAGACGCGGAGACTCAATCAGCAGGTCTCGAACGGCTTCGAGAATCGCGGTTCGCGTCTGTTCGGCCTGCCGCTGCCGGAGCGAGTTGTTGTAGGTGCGCATCGATGGAGAGAGATTCTATATATTGACAATAGCCTGTCAATATTTAATTTGCGCACTACAGCTGCGGCGGTTCAGCCCCCCGGCCGCCCACGCGCGGCGAAGCGAATCGCGAGCATGGCGACCACGGCAATGGTGCCGGCGACGGCGGTGGCGACACGAACGGCATGAGCAATGGCCGGACGCATCACGTCGTTGATGAGCAGATAGCGGCCGGTGCTGCGGTACAGGACGTACGCGTCGTGCGAATACCGTCGTCCCGCGAGGACGATGAGGCGATCGAAGATCACATTCCAGACCACTGCCGCGAGGAGGAGCCAGAGCGCAACGGCGACGACGACCTTGCGCCGGTCTGTCATACGCCGAGCACATCCCGGACGGCGTCCCCGATCTGCGACGTCATCCAGTCGGTCTCTGCCTCGGTGATGACATACGGCGGCAGCGCGTACACAACGTTGCCCAGAGGACGCAGCAGCAGTCCTCGGTCGAGAAAAGCATTGGCCAGCTTCGGTCCGACGCCGTCCAGGTATCCGCCCGCGGCCTTCGTCTCCTTGTCCACGACCAGTTCGACGATGCCGGCGCCGCCGAGGACGCGGACTTCGCCGACAGACGGATGGGCCGCGAGGGGTTCGAGCCCGCGCCTCAGCCACCCCTCGATGCGCGCGACTTTTTCAATCGCTCGAGTCTCGTGAATCAGCTGGAGGCTCGCGATGGCCAACGCGCACGCGAGTGGGTTCCCCGTGAACGAGTGTCCGTGAAAGAAGGTGTGCGAGCGATCGTCGCTGAGAAAGGCGGCGTAGACGCGTTCTGTTGTCGCCGTCACTCCAAGGGGCAAGTACCCGCCGGTCACGGCCTTCGACAGACAGATGATGTCTGGCGACACGTCAGCATGCTCGCAGGCGAAGAGTCGGCCGGTGCGGCCAAAACCCGTGAGGACCTCGTCGGCAATCATCAATACGCCGTGTTCGTCGCACAGCCTGCGCACGCCAGCGAGAAAGGCCGACGGCCACACAATCATGCCGCCGGCGCCTTGAAGCATGGGCTCCACCAGCACCGCCGCCACGTCGCTTCCGTGACGCGCAAGCTGTTGGGCCAAGGTCGCAAGCCACGCGGCTTCGTCAGTCCGAGATGGACGTTCCACCGTTCCCAGACACGCCACACCGCAGGTCTCGCGTTCGAGCCCGAGGGGACAGCGATAGCAATACGGGGCGTGCGCGCGTACCACGCGGAACAGCATCGACTCGAATGGCTTGGTAAAGAGCGATGCTTCGCTGGCGGACATCGCACCGACGGTGTCGCCGTGGTAGGCGTGGTGCAGCGTGACAAATGTTCGACGCGTCTGCCCCTGATTGCTCCAGAACTGACTCGCCATCTTCATGGCGACTTCGACGGCGGTCGATCCGTTGTCCGAGTAGAACACGCGCGTCAGTCCGGTCGGCAACACCTCTACCAGTCGTTCCGCCAACTCGACGCCCGGCCGGTGGGTGCAGTTCGCAAAGATGACGTGCTCGATCTCGCGCGCCTGACGCGCGAGCGCCTCGTTCAACACGGGGTGCGAGTGCCCGTGAATGTTCACCCACCACGACGAGGTCCCGTCCAGCAAACGCCGGCCATCCTCGGTGAAGAGATACACACCTTCGCCGCGCACGATGGGAATGGGCGCAGGTCTGGTGCGCATCTGCGTGTACGGGTGCCACACGTGCGCAGCGTCTCGCTCGGCGAGCGATCTGGCATCGTCACGTGTCGTGCCGGGCTGCGGCCGGACCTGCGAAGGATCAGGAGCCATCACGCAAATGCCCAGTCGAGTGCCGCGCCTGGCGCAATTGCGGTGGACGCCTCCTGCAGCGCCGCCGGCGTGAGAGGGTCGAGCCAGTTCAACTCGCCGATGACCGCCGTGCGGCCGTGGGTTTCAATGGCGATGCGATTGTCCACGTTCGTCGGACCGACGAGCACCACGCCGGCGATCGACAGGGCTCGCGCGCGAAGCGCCTCGAGTGTCAGCAACGTGTGATTGATGGTGCCCAGTCCACTTCGTGCCGCGACCACGACCGGCAATCCCAGCACCGTCATGAAGTCGATCATCAACTCGCGCTCGTTGAGCGGCACCAGCACGCCGCCCGCACCCTCGACGATCCAGCGCGTGGACGCGTCCTGAAGCGAAGCCGTCTCGACGAGTCCGGCGACCGCGATCGACAAACCGGCGAGAGACGCCGACAGATGCGGCGACAGCGGGCGCGCCAAGCGCACGCCTTCGTGCAATGCGCGGTCGTCAGGCAGACCACTCAGACGTAACACCTCCGCGGTGTCGTCATCGAGCTCGATGCCTGTCTGCACCGGCTTCCAGTAGCGGAGTCCGGAAACGCTGCGAAAACGGTGGAGCAACGCCGCAGAGACCAGCGTCTTGCCGACGCCCGTGTCGGTGCCTGTTACAAAGAGACCGCTCAGCACGCGTGTGCCTCCTTCATCGCGACGGTGAGCCTCTCGACAAACCTGTCGAGCGTGGCGCCGTCGAGTCCGACGTTCACGGACACTCGCAACCGCGAGGTGCCGGCTGGCACCGTCGGAGGACGTATCGCGCGCACGTCGAAGCCCTCCGCCTGGAGCGAGGCGGCGACCGCCAGAGCCGCGTCGTTGCCGCCAATCAGCACCGGCACGATGTGCGACGACCCCTGGAGTACCTTGTGCCCGGCTTCGGCCAGACGCGCGCGAAGTCCCGCCGATAACGATCGCAAGCGCATGCGACGCTCCGGTTCATCTCGGACGACGTCGAGCGACTCGAGCAGAGCGTAGGCCATCGCTGGCGGAGACGCCGTCGAGAACACGAACGGTCGGGCGCGTTGCACCAGGTACTCGATCGCCCATGCCGCACCAGTCACACAGGCGCCACCGACGCCCAGAGCCTTGCCCGCCGGGTTGATGGACATGAGCACGTCGAGCAACACACCTGAGGCTTCGATCAAGCCAGTGCCTCGCTCGCCGTAGACACCAACCGCGTGTGCCTCATCCACTATCAATGAGGCGCCAGCGCGTCGACACAGCTCGGCGTACTCGACCAGCGGCGCCTCGTCGCCGTCCATGCTGAACAGCGACTCGACGACGACGAAGCGCTGACCGGTGCAGGAAGTGGTCTCGATCAGACGCGCAAGCCCCTCCACGTCGTTGTGCGGGAACACCACGCGGCTGGCTCTCGACAAGCGGACGCCGTCGATCAGGCTGGCGTGATTGAGCGCGTCGGAGAAGATCACGTCGCCGGCCTCGGCCAGCGTCGAAAGGACACTGAGGTTCGCGAGGTAGCCGGACGAGAAGAACAGCCCGCGCTCTGTCCCCTTGAACGCCGCGAACCGTCGTTCCACCTCCTCGAACGCGTGTCGCTCGCCGCGCAGCAGCCTCGACCCGGTGCTGCCGACGCCTTCGGCTGCAACACCAGCGGCAAACGCCGCGACTACGCGCGGATGCGTTGAAAGCGTGAGGTAGTCGTTCGACGACAGGTCGATCCCAAAGGGCGGCCTGAGTGTTCTGAGAAGGTTCTGTGCCTGCAGGTCCGCAAGCCGGGCGCGGACCGTGGCTTCGAGCGAGCTATCCCCCGGCATTCACCGTGTCGACCTCGCTCGGCGTCAATCGCATGCCGAGCTTGCCGAACAGCTGTTCGTCGTGGGTTTCGCCGGGATTGGGCGTTGTCAGCAGCCGGTCGCCGAGAAAGACCGAGTTGGCGCCCGCAATGAAGCACAGCGCCTGTGCTTCGTCGGTCAGCTGCATGCGTCCGGCACTGAGCCGCACCATCGAGGCCGGCATCAGAATGCGCGCCGTGGCGATGGTCCGTACCAACTCGAGGGGATCCTCCGGCGCCACGTCCTCGAGGGGCGTCCCGTCCACCTTCACCAGCATGTTCACGGGCACACTCTCGGGATGCGGACTGAGTGACGAGAGCTGCTTGAGCAGCCCGTAGCGCACGCGCCGATCCTCTCCGAGACCGATGATGCCGCCGCAGCACACGGTGATACCGGCCTGCCTGACGCGCGCGAGCGTCTGCAGCCGCTCGTCGTAGGTGCGGGTCGTGATGATCGACCCATAGAATTCGGGAGACGTATCGAGATTGTGGTTGTACGCGGTGAGCCCCGCGTCTGCCAGCTTGTCGGCTTGTTCCTGCGTGAGCATGCCAAGGGTGCAGCAGGCTTCGAGGCCGAATCCGCGAACCACGCGGACCATGTCGAGCACGCGGTCGAACGACTTGCCGTTCGGGACGTCGCGCCAGGCCGCACCCATGCAGAAGCGCGTGGCGCCTTGCGCCTTCGCCTGCCCCGCGGCTTCGGTGAGGGCCTCGAGCGAAACAAGCTCCGAGCGTAGGACGTCGGTCTTGTAATGCGCCGACTGTGGGCAGTAGGCGCAGTCTTCCGGGCATCCGCCGGTCTTGATGCTGAGCAGCATGCAGCCCTGCACCTGGTCGGTCCGGTGGTACGCACGATGCGCCTGCTGCGCACGGAAAACGAGGTCCGGGAGCGGCGATGTGTAGACCGCCTCGATCTCGGCGATCGTCCAATTGTGACGAATCTCAGCAGAAGACACAGTCAGGCTAGACAAGCGACGAGTGTAACAAGAACCACGCGAGCAGCACCAGCACGATGACCGCTACGACGACGTAGACGAGTGGCGTCCGTCGACCACTGTCGGGCGCAACATACGGTTGATACTTCGCGTCGGTCGTTGCCGTTCCGCACTTGTAACAAATGATCGCCTTCTCGGCGATCGTGGTGCCGCACTTACGACACTGCATGCGACCCGATGAGCGGCCTGACCGCGGCCATGAGAATCAGTACGAGACCGAACGTGCACACGATCGTGGCACCGGTGGGAAGATCGAACGCGACAGAGAAGTACATCCCCAACATCGAGACCACCACACCCATCACCCACCCAATGGCCAGTCGCGGCACGATACGGCCCGCCCACAGCATCGCACCCACGGAGGGAACGATCAGATAACAAAACACGAGCAGGACGCCAGCAATCGCCACCGAGCGCGTGACGACGAGTCCGAACGATGCGTAGAACAAGAAATCCCAGAACCGCACCGAGACCCCTCTGGCGGCCGCGCCTTCAGCATCCATCGAAATCTCCAGGAACCGCGCCCTGAAGAAATAGTGGAAGGCTCCAATTCCCACGTACACCGCTGCCGTCGTCCAGACTTCCGGCCACTGAACGGAGAGGATGTTGCCAACCAGCATATCGCGCAGGTGCTCGGACTCACCCGTAGCCTTGCTCAAGGTGAGAATGACCGCCGCCGACGCCACGGCGTAGGAAATGCCGATGAACGCTTCCTTGGGGATTTTCGCCTCGTGCCCCTTGATCATCGCGAAGATGAACGCGCCGATCAGGGTGAACCCGAGACTCATCCAGTAGACGATCGCACTGTGTGGATCGGAACCCTGCCAGACGGCAATCGCGGCGCCCAGCGAGGCGATCTGTGCGAGCGAGAGATCGACGAAGATGACCCCGCGCTCGACGACATGCAAGCCGAGATACGAGTGAATGCCCGCGATGATGAGACTCGCCACAATTGGCGCTGCCAAAAACGTCAGGATCGACCAGTCCATTGCCGGCGCCCTACTTTCCCGTGACCTGTTTGAGCGCGGTGACCATGAGATTGACGTCGTAGTCGAACAGCGCGATGTAATCGGTGGCTTCCTTGGTGCCGCCCACCGACGGCGCCAGCACGAGCACCTTGCCGCCGACCTGCGTGGCGACGGCCTGCGGCGTCTTCAGGTCGAAGTAGGGTTCGACCGCGATCAACTTCACGCCCTGACGCTTCATCTCGTCGATCAGATCGAGCGTATGGGACGGAGACGGAGGAATGCCAGGCTTCGGCTCGACATAGCCGATGACCTCCAGGCCGAACCGGTCCACGAAGTTGGGCCACGATCGGTGGTACGTCACGATCTTCGTGCCCTTGTACGGCAACATTGCCGCGTCCCACTTCTTCTCGGCTGCTGCGAGGCGTCCGTCGAAGTCGCTGTAACGCTGTGCGAAATACGCCTTGTCCGCCGGCGACAGTTCGCTCAGCTTGTCGCGAATGGTCGCGGCCATCCTGCGGCCATTCCCAGGGTCCAGCCAATAATGAGGATTGCCCGACGGATGCACGTCTCCCATGGCGCGGGTAATCTGGCCGGTGGGAATCTCGAGAATCTTGACGTTCTGTGAAGCATCAAGATACCCGCTGGCACCCACCTGGATCTTTGCATTGCGGCTGCTGTTGATGAGCGGCGACAGCCATCCGATTTCGAGTTCGCGACCCACGAGCACGAGCAGATCGGCTCGACTCATCAAGAGAATGAAACTGGGCTTTGCCTCGACGAAGTGCGGATCCTGATAGCCCTTGGCGAGAGCATCCACCTGCACCTTGGTGCCGCCGACCTCGCTTGTGATCGCAGCAAGGTCCGCTGTTGTCGCCACGACCCTCAGCGCTGCGGACGCCGGACGCGCCGACACGGCGACGGCCACGAGACCGAGAACGGCAAGACGAGTGATTATGCGCATAGCCATGACTCCTGTAATTGCATGACGCTTCCCGAGCCTTGACGGACCAGATGATGTTGCGAGTGGGTCCAAGTTTCTGCCTCCGTCAAGGCGACGCCCCGCCGGAGGCGGGGCAAACAATAGAGCGGTTCTAGCGAGGCTCGGTCCACGTGGGCCTCGTTAGAACGGATGCGCGCCGTGCGCGCCGATGGCGAACTGCAACTGGAAGAGCAGCTCGTTCGCAGTCTCACCCTCCGCGTACTTCGTGCGGCGAAGTTGACCGCGCAGCTGACTGAACTCGCTCGGCCGATAGGTCAGGACCAGGGACTGCCCACGGTCGGATGCCGCACTGTCCTCTGCTCGCGCGGACCTGTCGAATCGCAGGCCTGCAAACCAACGGCGCCCAAACTGGTAGTCGCCCGAGAGGTAGAAGCCCGACCCGTCCTGCTTGTTCTCGAGTGGCTGACCGCGCCGACTCCAGATCACTTCGCCGCGACCCAGGAATGACTGATAAATGGACCGCTGGAGAGGCCGCCAACGGACCGTGGCATCCACGCCGAAAAGCGACGTCGTGAAGCGGCCCGGATCGACGAAGCCCGAGTTGTTGTGTCCGTAGGCGTAAGACGCACCGATGTCGACATTGGTGGACTCGCTGAGGTCCTGGTAGCCGCGCACGTGACCGACGTAACTGAGATCGCTGCGCTCGCTCGAGTGGAAGACGCCGCCATCACCCCGAAACACCTGTCCGGTTGCCTCGAGGAACAGCCACGGATTTGGAATGAGTCGGGCCACCGAAATGCCCGCGTCCGCCATGGGCTCGTCGCCACCAACCAGATTGGTCGACACGAGCGGTCGGTCCGCCCACGGCAAGATGTGTGAGTGCAGCGTGTTCGCCTTGCCGAACGCCGCGTACTGCCGGCCGACCTTCATGAGCAGTCCGCCTGGCAGCGTCGGGAAGGTGAGATATCCCTCCTCGACAGCCACGCCTTCCTCCCCAAACGACAGGAAGAAATCGGCGCGTGCGTATGGGTCGACGACAGCCTGCAGCGACACCTCGGACTCCGGCAGCGCCAGCGCCGGCAGCGGATTTGTCGCGTTCTTCCCCGCGACCCCCAGGAATTTGCCGATGACCGCCATGTCAGGATTGAAGACCTTCGAGCCCCCGGTCGCTCCGCCGTAGTTCGGCAACGCACCCGATCCGTCGGCCCCAGTCGGAGGCGCGGAGGCAGCGGCTCGAGGCGCCGTACTCGGCGGCTCCGCTGTCGTTGGCTGCCGCCCTTCCAAGGCCGCAAGCCGAGATTCGAGCGCCGACATGCGCGCATCGAAGTCGAGCTTCAATTGTTCGATCTCGCCGCGAATCGCTTCAGCCGATGCCGCCGCTTGCGCTGGCTGGGCGTACAACGGCCCGCAATACGCGACGAAGGCGGCCGCGAGGAGCACCCGCAGCCCACAACGAGACACCATCATCAATACCTCCACGGTCCACGCACTCCGCGCGTAGACCAGACTCGCCCTGCTAAAACGAAGGAGCGGAGGGAAGGTCGATCACCCGCCCGCTTGGTCCACCTTCAGGCGGACGCAGCGGACTGCTTTGACCGGCTCCGCAGAAGCCACGCCAGCCCATCTGCGCGCGCGCGAAGGCGGAGACTTGGGCGACTGCTGCGACCCTCGAGAAACTGTCCTAGACAGTCGGTGGAGATCGGCCCGAGGAACGAGCGGGAAGAATGGTTCCGGCGAGAGGCCGCGCGGTGCACACGGCACCGCCTGCGTCCGCCAGCTCGATGTTGTGCGTGTTCGCGAGGGTGTGCGGGTCCGACCCGAGCGGGCTGGACGCACAGGCGTTGCAGTGCTGGGGCGTCCGCAGGTGGCACTGGATGTCGTGGTGCTCGACCTGCTCGGTCACCAGGACGATGGCGAAGAGAGCCAACGCCGTCCAGGCGAACCGCCGAATGCCTCGGGACACACTGCGTCCTGTCATTGCTACATTTTGATAATACGTCCGGCGGCCGGCGGGCCGCAAACCATTGCGCCAAGATCTGGCCCTCGGATTATCATGGACGGCTCATGGCAACTCTCTTTGAAAAAGTGTGGAAGGCGCACGCCGTGCGGACGCTGCCGAGCGGTCAGACCCAGCTCTTCGTTGGTCTGCATCTCGTGCACGAGGTGACGAGTCCTCAGGCGTTCGACATGGTTCGCCAGCACGGATGGGGCGTCCCGTTCCCCGAGCGAACCTTCGCGACGGTCGATCACATCGTGCCCACCAGTTCGCAGAAACGTCCCTTCCTCGACGTCACCGCGGAAGAAATGACGACAGCACTCGAACGCAACTGCCGTGAGTTCGGGATCGAGTTGTTTGCGCCAGGTGACGACATCACAGGTCAGCAGGGCATCGTCCACGTGATCGGTCCCGAGATGGGGCTTACACAGCCCGGGATGACAATCGCGTGCGGCGACAGCCACACGTCCACGCACGGTGCTCTCGGTGCCATCGCGTTCGGTATCGGCACGTCGCAAGTGCGCGACGTGCTGGCCTCGCAGTGCCTCGCGCTCGACCCCTTGAAAGTGCGCCGCATCGACGTCAATGGCACGCTGAAGCCCGGCGTCTACGCGAAGGACGTCATCCTCACCATCATTCGTCGACTTGGCGTCAACGGGGGCGTCGGGTACGCGTACGAATACGGCGGCACGACCATCGACCGCATGACGATCGACGAGCGCATGACCGTCTGCAACATGTCGATCGAGGGTGGCGCTCGCGCCGGGTACGTGAACCCCGACGAGACGACGTTCGCATTCTTGAAGGGTCGGCGCTACGCCCCGACCGGCGACGCGTGGGACCGCGCTGTCGCCTGGTGGAAGTCGCTGGCGAGTGACGCCGACACCAAGTACGACGATCACGTGGTGATCGATGCGGCGACGATCGAACCAACGGTGACCTGGGGCATCAACCCAGGTCAGTCGGTCGGTGTCAGCGAGCCCATTGCGACGCACGATCGTGAGGCGCTCGCCTACATGGGATTCAACGACGGTCAGCACGTCGCCGGGACGAAGATCGACGTCGCCTTCATTGGCTCCTGCACCAACGGCCGGCTCTCCGATCTCGAGGAAG
>JBEBGB010000483.1:0-4211 GCA_040081675.1 Vicinamibacterales bacterium | reverse complement strand
GCTCGGCGAACGATTGCGCAATTGCTACCAACAGGAGCAGCCATCCGATGCCCAGCGCAACGCGGCCGCCAACACCCGTGAGCAGCCTCGTCGCCAGCAACATGGATGCAAGGATGCTCGAGAGCGCGACGCCAACCGCCAGACGCAATCGTCCGATCTCCCGGTCGCCAGCCTGCCGAAGCGCCTCGAGGCGGATCGCGCGCTCGGCACGGAGCCGATCTTCCTCTGCGCGCTGACGCTCGTCCTCAGCCCGCTGGCGTTCCAGTTCGTGTCGTTCGTGATCCCGGTCGAACGCCTCTCGCAACGCGCTCATCATGACCCCTGCGAGGCGGGTATCACGAGCGCGAGGCACGACAGCTGACGATGCCACCAGCGCCCGGCCTTTCGTGTCTCCACCGCCTCTCATACGACGAACCACGTCGGTCAATCCGAGAGCCACATCAATCAGGCTGATCCAGGGAACCGCCATCACTGCCCTCTTCTTCCAAGCCACGCATTGCGGAACGTCGTCTCGGCCTTGGTCAACGTGCGACCGGTCGACTCTGCGGTCACCAGTTCGAGCCGCGGGTCTTCACCGAGCACAACCTTGGTGCTCTTGGTCGACTGCGTACGATCCACGTACTCAACGGTCACGGTATCGCCCGGCTTGTGCCGCCGAACAATGGCCATCACATCGTCTGGCGTCGTCACTCGATTGCCGTCGAAACTTCGAATTTCGTCCCCGAGGTCGAGTCCGGCGCTGTAGGCGGGCGTGTTGGCGCGCGGCGTCTCAACGACGGTCAGTCCGTTTCTCGACTCCAGACGCTGGTCGCCCCACCAGGCGCGTCCGGTGTTCTGTCGGCGCAGCACCAGACCGGCCGGCGCCAGCAGGGCCTGAAAGTCTGGCAGCTCGCGTCCGTGGATGTAGCGTGAGAAGAACTGTCGGGCAAAGGCCGCGTCTCCGCTGGCCTCCGCAAGCCGCTGCTCTGCGTCGTCGATGTTGTAGGGGTGGGCGACATAGCCGGGTCGAGGCGCCGGAGGCTTGCCGTGGATACGCCACATGGCTCGCATGAAATCGTCGAGCGTGACCCGTCCTTCGAAGCGCCCGCGAAGCGACAGGTCGAGCGCCAGCGCCACGGCCCCACCAAACGGGTAGTACGAGATGTAGGTGTTCGACCAGTTGGTCCGGTCGACGGTCCGGCCGCCGTCGGTGAAGGGGGCCATTCGGCTCATCTCTTCAGGCGATCGGACTTCCCGGCCCGGCTGCAGTGCAACTGCGGTGACGAGATCGGCGAAGTCATCGATGGTCGAGCGGAGATCGGCCACTCCAGCTCGACTCATCGCGAGCGGCCCGTAGTACTGCGTGAACCCTTCGGCGAGCCAGAGCTCGCCCGACATGTTGGCCCGTTCGAGGTCGAAGGGCTCGAGCGCACGGGGACGTATACGCTCGACGTTCCAATTGTGAAAGAACTCGTGCGCGACGGTGCCAAGCAGCCCCGCTCTGTTGGTCCTGAGCGCACTCTGCGACGTGATGACCGTGCTGTTGCGGTGCTCCATGCCGTCGCCACTTGCGTAGGGCAGGTAGTCGGCAATGAACGTGTACGTGCCCGGCTCGTAATTCGGGTACTCGCCGAACACGTCGCCCTCTGCGACGACAACCTTTCGCACGTCGGAGACGAAGGAGTCGAGTTCGTCCGCCGTGCCGGTGTGGTGCAGCGAGAAGCGGAAGTTCCGGCCGTCAACCGTGAAGGTGCGAATGGAGACAGGACCGAGCTCGGTCGGACTATCCATCAGGTATTGAAGGTTGGGCGCCGTGAACTGCAGCGGATTCTCCGTGGGATAGAGCTGCGTCGCAGGCTGCCACCCGGTCCCGGGCGGAGGCACGAACGTCACGCGGAGAGGGCGGTCGTCGAGTCCGCGCGCCCACATGACCGATGCGGGCATGTTCAGGTGCGCGTGAGTCGGATCGATCCCGAGATACGTTCCATCGACGCGGTCTCCGTACACCTTGTACCGAACGGTGACAACAGGACCGTGCTCCGGAATTGTCCATCCGTAGGCGTCCGGTCTGGTCAGCGCGAGCACATGGCCGTCCGGGCTTGTGGCCTGGACGTCGTACACATTCTTGGCAAAATCGTGGATTGAATAGCGCCCTGGTGAAGAGCGGCTCATGCGCAATTCAAGTGGCGTCGTCGACAGCTCGGTGAATGTGGCTTCGACCGACATCCAATGATGCTGCGGCTCTGGAAACGTGAAGCGGTACGCGATGGCCGTTTCGCTTCGCAGGGCCGTGGCCAGGACGAGAATCGCGGCGACCGTGGTTGCCATGGTCCTCAGACCATGCGCGATTGCCCGCTTCACTGCGCGTCTCCGGCCGCCGCCAGGCCCGCGAATCCGGCAAGTGTCTGTTCGACGAATGTGTCTTCGGGGACCGCCCCGAGAATCTCGGTCGCGTCGCCGATGATGGTCTTGGGAACGCCGGTCACGCGGTACTCGCGCGCCAGGTCGGGATAGGCCGTCGCTTCGATGGCGTACGCGGTTACCTGCGGGTTGGCCCAGGCGATCTCGTGCGCCAGCGTGACCGCGCGCGGGCAGTGCGGACACGTCGGCGTCGAGAAGACGCGAATCGTGAGGGGGCGATCGATAGCCATCACCCGCTCACGGCCCTCCGGCGACAGCGTGGACTCCCCGCCGCCGGCAAGGATGATGGCGCGCACCAGCGCGATGAATTCGTAGCCTGACGGTGCTCCGAGAAATCGAATGTGAGAGTCGCGAAAGCCCGTCTCGTCCTCGGCGAGGATCGCAATGGCTGGTGTGCGGTCGATGCCGTACTCCGTCGCCCGTGCAGCGTCGAGGACGAAGTTCACTTCCTCGATGGAGATCCTGTCCGACAGCGGCGGTAGCTCGTCAACGATCTCACGCGCCTGCAGGCAGGTGTCGCACCCCACGGTCTGCGTGAAGAACAGCAACCGCACACTGCGGGTCATTTGAGAGAACTGGTCGGCCAGACGCTTCTGGTCCGCGGGTGCAATCAATGGCATGAGGTGTTCCTGGAACCCTCGAGTCACGAACAGGGCTCTCTAGTGAACTATAGCGGGCAGGCCGGGAGGTCGGCTACTTGAAGAGGTCGTCGAAGGCCTGTCGCGCGTTGTTAGGCGCCACCTGGGTGCTGGTCTGGCGTTCGACGGTCGTGCGCGGCTCGAACCACCGGCAGGTGTTGGCCTCGTCCTTGGCTGCAACCCTGGCCTCGAGCCCCGCCTGGCTGCACTCCCATCGCGCACCTGTGTCGAAGGATTGGCAATTGATGCAGGAGTGGAGACCAACCCCGCATCGGTTGCAGCGATCGGCCTCCGCGACGGGCAGACCGAGCTTGTTGCCACATCGGGCGCACTTGAAGACCTCGTGCGAGGCCATGAGGTTTGGCGTCTTTGGTCCCGATGCGCTCTGGAGCTGTCGACCAGGGGCGTGCGGTTCAACAGGCTTCCGCTCTTGGCCGGGCGCCTGGCTTCGACTGCGCTCGCGTGGTCCTTCGTCTTGATATCCGCGCTGTCGGTACTTGCGCTCGCTCATGACGCGTCAGGCACTGTTGCGGGGAGGTCAGCCGAAAGTGGCGATGTTCCTGAAGAGATAGTCGTTCAGGGTCAGGACGAGCAGGATGAGCAGGAAGAACACGGCGCCGGACACGACCACCCAGGTCAGCTTGCTGCTGTACTTCACGTGCATGAAGAAGAGGACCACGAGCGTCGCCTTCGTCACCGCGATGGTCAACATGATGACGTTGTTCATCGCCCCGAGGTCGATCGTGGCCACCCACCAGGTGAGCGCAGTGCCGACCATGAGGGCGAGGAAGATCGTGTAGTAGATACTCAGCGGGACGAGGTGATGCTTCTGGTTATCCGACATGATGCACGTGCCGTCCAATGAGATAGAGCAGCGGGAACAGAAAGATCCAGACGATGTCGACGAAGTGCCAGTAGAGGCCCGCGATCTCGATGGGCGCGTAGTACTCCGGTGTGATGATGCCCTTCTTGGTCCAGATGAACATCCAGGTCATGATCCCGAGGCCGATGATCATGTGGAGCGCGTGGAGTCCGGTGAGGACGAAGTAGAGCGAGAAGAAGATTTGCGCCGGCCGATAGTACTGTTCCTCGAACTGGAAGGTCAGGCCGAATCCGGGAATGTGGCCTTCGAGGAATTTCTCGTGATACTCGTAGGCTTTGATGCCGAGAAAG
>JBEBGB010000482.1:0-4213 GCA_040081675.1 Vicinamibacterales bacterium | reverse complement strand
CTGTTCGTCCGCGCGTCCGGCGCGGCTCACAAGCGCAGAGACGGTGGGATGTCCAAACCCGATTCCAAGCGCCAGCGGCACCAAGGCAACGCTGAACAGAACCACCGTGTGCGCATAGGTCGTCGCAACCAGGCCGACTGCCGCACACACGAGCCCCAGGATGAACGTAGGCCTGTCGCCGAGACGATGGACGATGGGCCGGATGACGGCGCCCTGCACGATGGCCCCGAGCAGACCGAACGCCGCGAAGAAGTAGCCGGTCTGCGACGCATCGAACGCAAACCGATGAGCGGCAAACAACGCGAACGTCGTCTGGAAGATTGCGAACGCAAACCAGTAGATGAAGTCGATCCACAGCATCCGGCGCAGGCCGGGGCGTTTCAGCATCTCCGAGAGATTACGAAATGGCATGCCCGTGCCGGCCGAGGCGCGGTGCACCGTCTCAGGCAGCCACAGCCATGCCATGAGCGTGGCGACGAGTGTGATCGCTGCGGCGGCCCAGATCGGGGCGGTGATGCTGACCTTGGCCAGCACGCCGCTCATCGCGGGACCCATGATGAATCCGAGCCCGAAGGCTGCGCCAATCAGACCATAGGCCTTCGCCCGATCCTTTGGCTCCGTGACGTCGGCAACGTAGGCACGGGCCGTCGAGATGTTCCCGCCCGACAGACCATCCACGATGCGCGCAGCAAACAACATGGCGATCGAATGCGCGAGCGCCATCATCACGAAGCTGAGCACCGTGCCAGCAAGACTGAAGATGAGAATCGGCCTGCGCCCGTACTTGTCGGACAAGTCGCCGAGCACTGGCGCGGCAACGAGCTGACACGCCGAGAACACCGCAAACAACAAACCGATGGTCAGCGGCGATGCGCCAAACGTCTCCGCGTAGAACGGAAGCAGCGGGATGATGATGCCAAAGCCGACCAGGTTGACGAAGATGGTGAGAAAGATGATGAGGAGCGGACGTGTCACTCGCGCGTTCCCTTCCCCGCCCGTGGACCCTTGAAATCGCGAGCTGGTGCGTGGTCGAGATTGCCCAGTTGCCACGCCGTTTCGTAGACCAACTCGGTCACCCGTCCCAGCTTGGGGAACTCGATCTTCGACACTTCGTCCGTGTTGGCGTGGTAGTCGGGATGAAGCCCTGTCGTGAAGAAGATGATTGGAATCCCCTTCGCCGCGTAGCTGTAGTGGTCGCTGCGGAAGTAGATCTGTTCGGGATCGCCCGAATCGTTCATCTCGTAATCGAGCGTCAGCGGGTGGTCGAGGCTGTGATTCGCCCGAATGTTGACCTCGTGCAGTTCGCTGCTGATGCGGTCCGAGCCGACCAGATACACGGTGTCGGCTTCGCTCGCCTTGTCGTCGCGGTTGCGGCCGATCATGTCGATGTTCAGTTGGGCCACCACGTGGTCGAGCGGCACGGTGGGATAGTCCGCAAAGTACCGCGAACCGTACAGGCCACGTTCTTCACCGGCGTGCCACACGAACAGCAACGACCGCTTTGGTCGGGGACCTTGCGCGAACGCTCGCGCCAGCGCCATCAACGCCACCGTCCCCGATCCATCGTCATCCGCGCCGTTCCACACGCGATCGGCTTCGGCGCCGGCGGTGATTCTGCCGGGAGCACCCGGGCGCTTGTTCTCGGACGTCAGTTCGGTGTCGGCGTACCCGACGTGATCGTAGTGTGCGCCGATGGCCACGTAGGTGGACTTCAGGTCAGGATCGCTGCCTTCGATCGTCGCCACGACGTTCTGCGTGAGCTGCGTGCGGATGATGTCGTAGTCGGCGTCGATAGCGAACGTCAGCTTGACACCATCAAGTCGGAACGGCGCAAGCGGTTCACGCGCGTCGGCCTTCTTCCGCAGGTCGTCGTACTTCTCGGGCGACTTGCTGAAGAGGAACTGCAGCAGGGAATCGCTGGCGGTTACCGATGGAGCGATCGGCTGGTCGAGCCGCTGCGTGGTGGTGAAGTCGGGCCGCTGGCGCCGGTCGGCGTTGTTCGCCTGGTTCGTGCGGGGCTCGCCGGCTGGTTTGGCCTCCTGACCGATGGCCGCCGCCGCGTGCATCTGCTCCGTCAGCCAACGTCCGCGTCCGCCGAGGAGGCGTCTCCCTGTATCGACGTCGAGGGCCTTGGGCCCCCGCGCGCCAAGAAAGATCACCGCCGCGGCTTGATAGTTCTTCCCCGCCAGGTCGGAGTACCCAGCACCAGGCGCATCCAACCCGTACCCCGAGAACTCCACCCGATCGACGGTAACGCTTCGCTTCGAACCCATGTTTCTCGGGAAGGTGATGCCGTCGCCGTCCTTGAAGACACGCGTCTCCTTGCCGACCTGCACCGTCACCGACGAGTGGCTCGTCGTCTTGACGCTCTTGACCTTCACGACCTGCAGATACTGGCCGTTGTCGCCGCGCGGGGTCACGCCCCACTCGCGCAGATGGTCTTGAATGTAGCCGGCCGCCAGGCCCAGACCCTCGGTATAGACCGAACGCCCTTCGAGCTCGTCAGACGCTATATAGGTGAGCCAGGCTTTGAGGTCGGTCGTGTCAATCGACGCACGACCACCGGCTGCGCCGAGTCCAACCGACCACACGGTCGCCGCCACAGCAACCGACAAAACTGTTCGACGTTTCAACATCTCCCGCCTCCAGGAGTCTTGACCGGCCCGAGGTCTTGCGAATGAGTCAAGTTTTGCTCCGGCAAGACGACCGCCCCGCGGAGCGGGGCAAACGAAATAGAGTTGATTAGCGAGGCTCCACTCGGGGACACGCTCGTTGGTCAGAGGCAAAGCCTCGCTAGTCCTTACTATAGCTGCTTGCCTTGTGCCGCAACTTCGGGTATGGTTTTCGACCTAAGCTTCCGCTTTGCCCACCGTGCCCTGTCGCCTGCACTCCCCCGCTGTCCCCACGATTTTCCACCAATGCTAGGAGAGAACTGATTGGCTGTCCGGTTGTTCGTCGGTAACCTGTCGTACAGCACGACTGAAGCGGACCTGCGCACGTACTTCGGCGCCGTCGCGGCGCCGTCGCAGGTCGTGCTCCCCGTGGACCGGGAAACAGGTCGCCCTCGGGGATTTGCTTTCGTCGAGTTCCTCGACCGCCCCAACGCCGAGACGGCGATTCAGCGCTTCAACGGCCAGATGTTCAACGGGCGGCCATTGGCCGTCAGCGAAGCGCGAGCCCGTGAAGACCGCGGGCCTGGCGGCGGAGGCTTCGGCGGCCCCCCCAGACCGGGTGGGCCTGGCGCTGGCGGTTACAGCAGCGGTCCTCCACGCCCAGGCGGTTACAGCTCGCCCAGACCAGGTGGACCCGGTGGGTTCAGTGGGCCGAGGCCCGGCGGCGGATTCGGCGGTCCTCCACGCCCCTTCGATTCGTCCGCACCGTCGCCAGCGCGCAGCCGTAACTTCGGACCCGACGCCAAACCGCAGAAGGGCCCTGGTTCCAAGGCCAAGAAGAAAGACGCCGAGCGTCCGCGTGGCCCCATTCCGACCAAGTTCACGGGGCGCTCGTTCTCGCTGGACGACGACAGCCCGGAAGAAGTGACACCGGACATCGACGATTTCGCCACGAGCCGCGCGGATGAAGCCGCCGACGCGACTGACACAACCGACACGACCGACGACGCGTCGGAAGAATAGACCGCTGTCACGGCGCGTCGAGCGTCGTCTCATGCCGGTTCGAGGTGTTTGGCATGACCGAGAACGCGTGGAACGCCGTTCTCGAGCGCTTGCGCGTGACGATGGACCCGGACGAGTTCCGTCGATGGTTCTCCGGAACGACGCAGGCCTCTGACTCTGGCGATCAGATCACCGTCTGGGTGCCGCACGCCGGCGAAGGCCGCCACATCACCACGCACTATCTCGATCGCATCACCCGCGAACTGGCGGGCATGAAGCGGCCCAACGTCGGTATTCGCTTCGTGGCCACCGGCTACGACGACGAGGAAGACGAGTGAAAAGACTGTGATTTGGGCGTCGTGCGACCCACGACGCCCGTCCCGCCGCAGTAGGATTCCACCAAGGAATCCGCCCAACCCTTGACCTGGTACCGCAGTCTCTATTGGCGCATTGCCGCTGGCTTCATCGCCTGCCTGGCTGTCCTGCTGATCGTCCAGGGCATGTTGTTCGTCTGGATGATGGCGAAGGCCGGCTCCACGGTTCCCAATCAACCTCCAGAACGGTTTGCGCAGACGGTCGCCCTCGACATTGGGCAGGCG
>JBEBGB010000481.1:0-4219 GCA_040081675.1 Vicinamibacterales bacterium | reverse complement strand
ATCACGCGGCGGCCCGCCGCGGTGCGGAGGCCGCACGGCGGCGTAGGTCTCGGCGTCGCCGGCGTCCATGGAAAACTCGATCAGATCGATCCCGGCCGCGATCACCCGCTCGAGCTTGCGGCGAAGCACCGGCGTCGGGCCGAACATGCTGCCGTTGGTGTTCATCCACACGCGGGCGCCCTTCGCCTTGGCGAACTCGATCATGTCCACCATATGAGGGTGGAGCATCGGCTCGCCCCCGCCGGTGCAGCGCATCCAGGCACCGTACTCACCGCACTCGACGGCCAGGCGGTTCCAGAGATCCACCTTGAAGAGATCGCCGTCGTGCGAGTGATAGAACTGCCGGATCTCGGAGTTGGCGTCCGTGTACGGGCAGTTCGGGCAGCCGAAGTTGCACGGGTAGATGATCGAGATGACCAGCATGAGCGGAAACTCCTCCGCTCCGCGGCGAAGCCCGTACGTCGTCGGCGCGTTCTCGGCGGCGATGGTCATCTAGCGGCGGTACCTGGCAATCACTTTCCGCACCGCCGCCACGACATCGTCTGCCTCAGCGTCGGTCATGCGCGGATAGAGCGGCAAGGAAATGGTGCGATCCGAGTAATACTCCGCATGCGGAAACATGCCGCGCGTGAAGCCGAATGTCTCCGTGTAGAACGGGTGCAGGTGGACGGCGCGGAAGTGAATGCCGATGCCGATGTTCTCGGCCTGGATTGCCGCCATGATGGTGTCGCGGTCGGCCGTCAGCGCCTCGGTGCGCACGATCACGGGATACAGGTGGTACACGTGCTTGCGGCCGGACCGCTCCGCCGGGAAGGCGAGCTCCGGAAGATCGCGCAGTCCCGCATCGAGCCGCGCTTTGAGCGCCACGCGCCGCGCGTGGAACGCATCCAGTTTCCCCAACTGCGACAGCACCAGCGCGCCCTGGAGATCGAACATGTTGTACTTGTAGCCTGGCGCGACGATGTCCCAGTGCTTGTAGCCCTCGGCGCTGTAGCGCTTCCAGGCGTCGCGGCTGATGCCATGGAGCCCCATCACCTGGATGCGCTCGGCCCAGTCGGCGCGATCGGTCGTCAGGGCGCCGCCTTCACCGCTCGTGATGTTCTTCGTCGCGTAGAAGGAAAAGCAGGTCATGTCGGCCACGCTGCCGACGCGCCGCCCCTTGTATTCCGCGCCGATGGCGTGCGCCGCGTCTTCGATGACCGTCAACTCATGCTGGCGGCCGATGGCCATCACTTCGTCCAGATCACAGGGCTGGCCGGCGAAGTCCACGGGGATGATCGCCTTGGTCCTGGGCGTCACCGCTTGCGCCAGCGCTTTGGGATCGATGTTGAGCGTCTCCGGATCGACATCGACGAACACCGGCCGCGCGTTGCGGTGGACGATCACGTTGGCCGTGGACGCAAACGTGATCGGCGAGGTGATGACCTCGTCGCCCGGACCGACGCCGACCGCCTCGAGCGCCAGGTGAAGCGCCGCCGTGCAGGAGTTGAGCGCCACGCAGTGGGCCGCCCCGGTGTACGCAGCCAGCTCCCGCTCGAATGCCTTCGTCCTGGGCCCTGTCGTCAGCCAGCCGGAACGGAGAGTTTCCAGAACGGCCCGCTCGTCATCGGCATCGATCGTCGGTTGATGAAAGGGAAGAAAGGTGGCGCGCGTTGGGGTCCCGCCTTCGACAGCCAGGGTGCCATCAATGTCGATCTTCACGCTAAGCCTAAGATGCTATGGCCTTTATGAGCACGGGTCAACCGTCGGAGTAATCTACGTCTCGCCGTGAGAGGTGCGCGACATCCCTTCGTCTTCGCCCTGGTCGCCGTCGCGGTCGGCGCCATCGCCTTCATCTACCGGTTCAACACGCTTGGAGGACCGCTCGCCGGTTTCGACAACGATCACTTCCGGCAGTTGATCCGCGCAGAGGCGATGCTCGACGGAGAACAGCCCCTTCGTGATTTCGCAGATGCCGAGTTGCGCGCACTCTGGCCGCCCCTCACGTACTCGACATCGGCGTTCGCGCAGCGGGTGCTCGGACGATCGCTCCGCAGCGAAGCCATCCTCACCGTCGGCATGCTCGCGGTCGGCGCAGCCACGCTCTGCTGGGTTGCCGCGGCCTTTGGGGGAATCCTGCCGGCGGCCTGGGCCACGCTGCTCGCGGTCGGCCTGAGCCCCACGCTCTACAACTACCCGAAGATCGTCCCGTACGTGCTCACGGTGCTCGCGATGTTCGCCTATGCGAGACGCCCGGGGCTGCTGCGGCTCGCCGCGATAGCACTGGCTATCGTCATCGCAGCGCTCTTTCGTCACGACCACGGTGTGTTTGTCGGCGTGTCGGCGGCGGTCCTGCTCGTATTCGTGCACTGGCCCCGCGTGTGGCCACCATGGCTGCGGCTTGGCGGCTTCGTCCTGATCGGCCTTCTCCCAGGTCTGGTTTTCGTCCAGCTCCACGGCGGCGTCGTCTCCTATCTACGCAACGGCCTCGAGCTGAGCCGACAGGAGGCGACCAGGACGATAGCGCCGGCGCCGGCGTTCGAGTTCGACTGGTCGCAGCCCTGGCTCGTGCACGTGGAGGCGCCACCGCCGCCGCGGCCGCGCATCGGCGTGCGCTGGGCGACGTTCGTCACGCCGGAGATACGGCTCCGCGCGGAGCAGACGCTGGGATTGGACGCGCCGAGCCGCCGGAATGACGACAGCAACTGGAGCTACGCAATTGACGATCCTTCGCCACGCCGCCTGCAGGCAATCGTGGGGGATCCGCGTGTGGCCGACACCGACGGCATCAACCGGCAGGCATTCAGGCTCACGGACGGGGCTGCGCCGCCGAAGCGGGGCTGGCTGGAGGACCACTGGCTGTTCCAGTGGCGGGTGGCGCCGGGGCTTCTGCGCACCGCGAACGCGGGCCCCTGGCTGTATCTCACGGGCTGGCTGGTGATCGGCTGCGCGGCGTTCTGCCTGGCCGTGCCGCGGCTGCGTCGCGCCACCACGGACCTGCGCGTCCCGATGTCGGCTGTGGCGGCGGTTTGCGTGATGGGCGTCATCCTCTTCGCAACGCTGCTCAGGAATCCGGCACCATTCCGCCTGCCCGACGCGTCGGTGCCGATTGTGGTACTCGGCGCGTGGCTGCTCGGCGCGCTCCCGCGCGCGGCCCGATCGCGTCCCTCATCGGTGCGCACCGCGCTCACTCTCTTCCTCTCGGTGGCGGTCGGACTCACGACGCTGAGCGTTGCCGCCGTGGGCAGCGTGCGTGAACAGATCGGAGGCACCGGCGCGTACGATGGCCTGCCGGGACTCCGGGCTCGGTGGCACGACGTGTCGGAGACGCTCGGGGCGCTGCCGGCGTCCACGACCGGTATCGACGAGCGGATTGCCGTCACCGCCCGCTATCTCCGGCGCTGCACCGCTCCGAGCGACCGGCTCCTCGTCACCGACAACCTCCCGGAGATCCACTACTTCGCGCAGCGAGGCGTCGCCGCGGGACAGTCTGCCTTCTTCTCGCACTTCTATTCGTCGCCGGAGGCGCAACGCGAAGCCATCGAGCGGTGGAGCCGCCAATCGGTGCCGATCGCCTTGCTCCAGCCGCCGGAGCGATTCGAGGAGGAGTTCGCGAGGGAGTACCCGCTGCTCGCCGCGTACCTCCGCGCCCACTACCGGCGTGCGGGATCGCTCGAAGTCGAACGGGGTGTGCGGTCGGATGTCTGGGTGACTGTGCAGCGCCAGGCCGTGCCTGATGCCGAAACCGGGCTGCCCTGCTTTGCCGCCGGCTGATCGGGCCGCACCGATTTTCGCCTCCTCGAAGCACCTGGACACAGAGGCACTGAGTTCACATTGGAAAGAATTCCTCAGTGTTTCGGTGCCTTGGTGGTACGTGGACATGAAGAACGCATCGGTCTCTCTGGGTTGAACAGCAGCAGATCCGCGATCGACGACACGTGCATCAAGACTGGGCCGTCATCGGTTCTCCGCAGGCCTGGCGAGCGCGGCGGCCAGCAGCACCGCTTCGACCATGCTGGAAGGATCGGCGAGGTTGCGACCCGCGATGTCGAAGGCTGTTCCGTGATCGACCGACGTACGGATGATCGGCAATCCAAGCGTCACGTTGACCGCCTGGCCGAACGCCAGCAGCTTCACCGGGATGAGCCCCTGGTCGTGGTAACAGGCAATCACGACATCGAACTCGCCCCTCACGGCGCGGCCGAAAATCGTGTCCCCCGGAAAGGGGCCGTCAATGCGA
>JBEBGB010000480.1:0-4219 GCA_040081675.1 Vicinamibacterales bacterium | reverse complement strand
AAGCGTGAGCGCATCCGTCGGCGCCACTCCAAACAGCATGGTGCCAAGGAGGGGCATGCCCATCCAGGTCAGCGCCAGACCAGCGATCAAGCCGACCGACGTGAGCCGCCCAGCGTGAAGCATGACCATTCGCCACAACTGTCGTGGCGATGCGCCCAGGGCCAGGCGCACGCTCATGTCGTGCATGCGCTCGTTCACCCACACGGCGACCACACCGCGGACGCCAACGGCCGCGAGCACGACGGCCATCGCACCGAACAGCAGCACCAGCAGGGTGATGAAGCGTCGCTGCGCGAGCGCATCGCTTCGCACGGCCTCCATCGTGCGCATGTCGAACAGCGGCAGGTCCTTGTCCATGCGCTGCGCTTCAGCACGCACGCCAGCCACGAGCGCCGCAGGGTCTCCAGTTGTGCGGACGACGATGAACGGCGCCACAGGAGGGTTCTGCAGGTACGGGATGTACATCTCCGCGGCCGGCTGTTGTTCCAGCCCGCTATGACGCACATCGCCGATGACGCCGACGATCTCCATCCACGGCGAGTTCGGTCCCGTGCGCACAAAGGTGCCGATGGGATCGACGCCAGGGAACAGGCGCTGCGCCAGAGCCCCGTTCACCACAACCACGGGTGGCGCGGCAGGTCCGTCGTTGACGTTGAACCCACGTCCGCGAACTACCGGAATGCGCATGGCCTCGAAGTACTGGTGCAGTGCGCGCCTGAACTCCACCTCGGGGAGATCCGCGGGAGCCAGCGGACGCCCCTGGATCTCGAGACGCGTGGTCACCGAGGTGCTGCCAAGCGGGAGGCGAGTCGTCCCCCCAACTGATACGACGCCTGGCAGCTGCTCGATGCGTCCGAAGAAGTCTCGATAGAAGGCACGGCGCTCGTCTGCCGAGCGAAAGTGATCCGGCACATTCATCTGCCACGTGAGGAGTCGATCGGTGGCAAAGCCAGGGTCGACGTCCAGCACGGACTGGAAACTACGCAGCAGCAGGCCAGCGCCGATCGTGAGCACGCACGCGAACGACACTTCCGCGATGAGCAAGCCGGCCCGATACCGACGATGGCGTCGGCTGCCGACGGTGCCGCGTCCATACTCCTGAAGCACGCTCTGAGGCGAAACGCTCGCCGCTGTGGCGGCCGGAAGCACTCCGATAAGGAGACCGGTGAGGACGGCGATGCCCATCGTGACCGCCGCGACCCGCCAATCCAGAACGATGTCCGACAACCGCGGGATGTCCCCGGGGGCCAGCGCTGTCAGCAGGCGGATGCAGGACCAGCCGACGGCGAGTCCGAGCACACCGCCGACGCTGGTCATGAGCAACGACTCGGTGAATGCTTGTTGGAGCAGTCGCGCTCGGCTGGCGCCGAGTGCCACGCGAGCGACCAGCTCGCGGTTGCGATCGAGACTGCGCGACAGCATGAGATTCGCCACGTTCACAGTGGCCATGAGCAACACCAGCGCGACGCCGCCGAGCAACAGCAACAACGCGGGTCGAATGCCGCCCACCGTCTGGTCGTGTGCCGAGTTGATCGTGGCGCCCCAGCCCTTGTTCGTCTGGGGATGTTCGGCTTCGAGCTGGCGTGCGACGGCGCCAAGGTCTGTGCGCACCTGGTCGATGGACACGCCGGCACGCCTTCGGCCGATGGCGCCGAGAAAGCGCACGTCGCGTAGCGGCACTCCGTTGGCGTCCACGGTGCGTTGCTCCGCAGCCATGGGTCCTTCAAACGCCATGGACACCCACATGTCGACAGCCGTGACCCGCGTGAATCCCGACGGTCCCAGCATTCCGGGATAGGGGAAGACCAGATCCGGCGGGGCAACGCCAACAATCGTCGCTGGTTGATTGCCCAGTCTGATCGACCGTCCAATTACCGCCCGATCGCCCCCGAACCGGCGCCGCCAATAACCGTTGCTCAGCACGGCCTCAGGCGCATAGCGATCTCTCTGGAAGGTTCGTCCAAGGACCGGTTGTCGACCAAGGAGATCGAACAGACCTGACGTGACCGTCTGCGCGTACGCAACCTCGGTCGTGTCACCGAGAGAGATCTCGAGAGGCGAGAGAAACGACGCGTACCCTTCCATGCCCTCGAGGGTGCGGTTGCGACTCTTCTCGTCGAGATAGTCCGCTGGCGAGAGCGTGTTCTGCGGACGCCCTTGCTGCGTCGCATTGCTCCACACCATGACGAGCCGATCGGGGTCGGCATAGGGCAGGGGTTTGAGCAGCACGCCGTTGACCACGGCGAAGATGGCGCTGCTGGCGCCGATACCAACCGCCAGCGCCACCGCAGTCGTCATCGTGAGCGCCGGAGTGCGACGCGCAAGACGGCACGCAAAGCGAAGGTCTGCCCAGATGGCTTCGAGCCGCGCCCAACGACTGACCGCTCGGCAGTCTTCCTTCGTCTGGCTCACGCCGCCAAACACCAGCCGCGCACGCCGCCTGGCCTCGGCCGGCGACAGGCCCTGCGCCTCGCCTTCAGCGGCGTGTGCTTCGAGATGAAACTGCAGCTCGCGGAGGTCGTCGTCGTGGGCCATGGCGATGTCCCTGAAACCAGCGCGGTGGCGTTCGCGCTCTTTCTAGTTCGCAGCCGTCGAGGTGAACGGCGAGTCGGGAGGCTGAGCGATCGACTCTTCCACGACTCGACCATCGAATAGATGGATGTGACGCTCTGCGTGACGTGCATAGCGCGGGTCGTGCGTGACGATGCAGATGGTCGCGCCAACCTGGTGGAGTTCGCGGAGCAGTTCCATCACGGCCTCGCCACTCTTGGAGTCGAGGTTTCCCGTCGGTTCGTCCGCGAGCAGGATGAGCGGCTCACCAGCGACCGCGCGGGCCACGGCCACGCGCTGTTGCTGACCACCTGACAACTGGCTGGGAAGGTGCTTGGCCCGATGCGCCATGCCGACACGCTCCAGTGCGTCGGTCACGCGCTTTCGGCGCTCCGGTCCGCTCATGCCGCGATAGGTGAGTGGCAACTCGACGTTCTCGAACACGCTGAGGTCGCCAATCAAATTGAAGCTCTGGAAGATGAATCCAATCTCGCGATTGCGCACGCGGGCGCGTTCGCTCGGTGCGAGATCATCGACCGCGCGTCCGTTGAGGGAGTACTCGCCCTTGCTCGGTGTGTCGAGCAGGCCGAGGATGGAGAGCAGCGTGGACTTTCCACAGCCCGACGGTCCTGCAATCGACACATACTCGCCGCGTTCGATCGTCATGTCGATCTCCGCAAGCGCGTGGGTCTCGACATCGTCGGTCAGAAAGACTTTGCTTACGCCGTCAAGCTTGATGAGTGGATCGGCCATGTTGTCCTCGCCTGAGGTCTCGCTCGAAACGGTGTCCGTGGATTAGGACCCGTATTCATTTCCAGGTCCTCACTTCAGTCGCACTCGATCGAAGGCGTCCCACGCCGACATGTCGGACAGAATCACCTGGTCGCCTGGCTGGAGTCCTTCCATCACTTCGATCGCGTTGACCGAACTGCGGCCGAGGCGAACCTGCACACGCGTCGCCTCGTGAGTGGTGGGGTTCACCTTGAACACGCCGACGGTGCTCTGGTCCTGTCCGAACGCTGGGCGTCCCATGTACACGACGTCAGCCAGCCGCTCGAGTTCAATCGTGCCGTCGACGCTGAGGTCGGGCACGGCGCCGCGCGGCAGATCGCCACTGAGAGAGACGTCCACCGTGCGCGTTCCGTTCTGCACGGACGGATCGATCCGCGAGACCTGACCCGCGATGATGCCGTTGCGTGTATCGATGTCGACGCGTTGACCGATTTGCACGTCTCGCGCTTGTGTTTCGGCGATCTTGATCTCGGCTTTGAGCCGGCTCGGATTTGCGACGCGAGCCAGGTTCGTGCCCGGCGCCACCTGTTGCCCGACGTCGACAGGGACCAGCTGCAGGATGCCCGCGAGCCCAGCGCGAACACTCAGTTCCTCGCGTTGGCGGCGCTTCAACTGCAGCATGGCGCGCGTCTGGTCGACAGCGGACTGTTGCACGGCGATCTGTGCCCGGCTCGCTTCGGCGCGACTCGCCAACTGCTCCTGAGCGATTTCGCGACGAATCGCCAACTGCTCGGCGTCCAGCGTGGACTGTTTGAGCGTCAGGGCAGACACCAACTGCTTCTCCGAGAGTGCCTGGTTCATCTCGGCCTGCATCCGCGCTTTGTTGTAATCAGCCTCGATAGCGGCGGAGACAGCGCGCTGCTGCAGGAGGTCGTTC
>JBEBGB010000479.1:0-4228 GCA_040081675.1 Vicinamibacterales bacterium | reverse complement strand
AGGGCAACAAGCACGTGCCGCTCTGGCAAGCGTTGGATCAGTAACGCGGGGACATTTCTAACGAGCTAAGACCGGGGACATTTCTAACGAGCTTTGACACCGAAACCACATTGTCTTGACGTCGCGTGCTCGTTCGCGTAGCGTCCCTTCGACGCGCGTGACCGGTTTCGACACGACGGCGAGGCGCGGCAGTATCGATCCGCCGGTTTCTGATGAGCCGGTGAGAGGAGAGAGCAGATGAGGCGACGAATTCTCGAGGCCCTCAGTGTCGCGGTCGTGATGACCGCCCTCGGCATCTTCCTGCAGGGCGTCGTTTCGGGCCAGGCTCCAGCGGCCGGCGCCGCCGCGGGCGGCGCCACAGCGGAAAAGGCGGGCCCCGCACCGACGCTGCCCGGCGGGCTTCCCGATCTCCAAGGGATCTGGTTCGACGAGTTCGACACGCCGTTCGAGCGACCGGCCCAGCAGGCCGACAAGGAGTTCTTCACCGAGGATGAGCGCAAGGCGAGGGACGCCCGCAACTCCGGCGATGTGGGCCGCAACCAGCGCTTCGAGACAGGCAGCGTCCAAGACGTGGCCGGAGCCTACAACGCGGTCTTCAACTCCGTGAAGCCGACCGGCCGGCGAACGTCGCTCGTCGTCACGCCCAATGGCCGGATTCCCGCACTCACGCCGGCAGCCCTCGAGCGCAACCGCATCGACCAGGAGTTCCGCCTGGCCTTGCTGCAGAACACACCCACGTGCAAGGAGCAGGCGCCCGGCTGCCGTGGCGGCAAGTACGGTCCGCCGTCACCACGTCTCAACGAGGTGTCACCGTTCTTCAACACGCAGCGTATGAACCGCCATGACGGTCCCGAAGATCAGAGCATGGGCGACCGGTGCATGCTGGGGACGACGCCAGACTTCGGTGGCTTCCGCCGCATCGTGCAGGGCACCAACTACATCGCGATTGGCGTGGACACGGGGCAGGGACAGGGCTACCAGCGCGTCGTGTACATGACGGGCAGTCATCCACCCAAGAACGTCAAGCTTCGACACGGCGATTCACGCGGGCACTTCGAAGGTGCGACGCTCGTGGTCGAGACCACGAATTTCTCGCCCAAGTTCCCCTACCGCGGTTCGTCAGAGAACCTGGTTCTGGTCGAACGCTACACACGCACGGATGCGCGCACGCTCGAATACGCGGTAACACTGACGGACCCGACCATCTGGAGCGCTCCATGGACGGTCAAGCAGGAACTCCGCCCGCAGCCAAACGATCAGAATCGCATCTACTATGAGCCGCGGTGCCACGAGGGCAACTACGGGTTGCCGTCTCTGCTTGTCGGCGCACGCGTGGACGACGCGGCGTTCAAGCTGGGACGCGGTCCTAATCCGGCGTCGGCAGACACGGCGACGTGCGTGAACGAGCTGCCAACCGAGAGCGAACGATAGAGCACCACTAGAGCCAGGGGAGACATGATGAAGGGTTCAACTATCGTGACGGCGCTGGTGGCTGCCGTTCTCGGCGCCGGCGCAACGTTCATGGCAACCCGTCCCGCCGAGCAGGCGGCCGGTACCGTGCGTACGGCTCGCGCCGCTAACGGCAAGCCGGACTTCGGTGGCGTCTGGCAGGCAATCAACGAAGCGCATTGGGACTTGCAGGCACACGAGGCGCGCCCGGCGATCGTGACCCAGCGCGGCATCTACGAATACGAGTACGCCCGGGTACCAGCGGCGCCGGTGCTTGCACTGGGGGCTGCCGGCGGCGTGCCCGCCTCACTTGGCGTCGTGCAGGGCGACGGTCAGATTCCGTACAAGCCTGAAGCGCTTGCCGTCAAACAGTCGAACGGCGAGAACTGGATCGACCGCGATCCGGAGCTGAAGTGCTACTTGCCGGGTATCCCGCGCGCGATGTACATGCCCTATCCCTTCACAATCGTGCAGGGCGCGGACAAGATTCACATGACGTACGCGTTCTCCAATGCCGCTCGCGTCATTCACATGGACAAGGTCGAGGGGCCCCCGGACGACACCTACATGGGCCACTCGGTCGGCCGCTGGGAAGGTGACACGCTCGTGGTCGACGTCACCAATTTCAACGGGAAGAACTGGTTGGACCGAGCCGGGAACTATCACAGCGATGCCTTGCATCTGGTCGAGCGGTTCACGGCGATAAGTGCCGACGCGATCAAGTACGACGTGACCATCGAGGATCCGAAGGTCTTCACGCAACCGTGGACCATCTCGATGCCGCTGTATCGACGACTCGAGGCTAACGCTACCGTGCTCGACTACAACTGCATCGACTTCGCCGAAGAGTTCATGTACGGCAACCTTCGGAAAGAGCAGTTGGTGAAGCACTGGGAAGGCGAGACGATGGTCGTGGACATCAAGCGCAAGGTGCCGCCCGGAGACAAGCTTCACGAGTGGTATCGACGATAACGAGCACGCCGGAGTCCGCAGGGCACCGGCAACCAGAGCGAGGAGTTTCAGAACCATGAACGTCAAACTAGCCATCGGGGTCGCGGGAATCGTTGTTTGCCTCGCGGGCACCGCCGTGTCGCTCGGGGCGCACCACGCGTTCAACGCGGAGTTCGACGCAAACAAGCCCGTCAGTTTTACGGGAACCATCACAAAGGTGGAATGGACCAACCCTCACGTGTGGCTGCACATGAATGTGAAGACACCGAAGGGCACGTCAGAGTCGTGGGGGTTCGAAGCGGGCACGCCGAACGTGCTCTTTCGGCGGGGCTTCACCAAGGCATCGTTGATGCCCGGGACCCTGGTCAAGGTTGACGGCTATCAGGCCAAGGACGGCACGCGCCGCGCGAACGGCCGCGACTTGACCTTCGCTGATGGGAAGAAGCTGTTCTTGGGGTCGTCGGGAACCGGCGCTCCCTATGAACTAGCGCGTCCGGGCGTTGACACCGAACGCAAGTAGCTCGCCTCTCGCGCGTCCCGATGCACCATCGGGACGCGCCTTCGTCCTGCCCCTGATCTTCACCGCATCGCTGCCCGCCTTCGCGTTGTACGCGCCCGTGCGGCAGAACCCGCCCCTCCTGTGGTCGTTTCTCGGCACAGGCGCAGTGCTGCTCGCGTGGAGCGCCGTTCTCATGGCCTCGCCGGCGCGGCGCCGCGCGTTCACCTGCGCCGTACAACTGCGGCCGCAGCACTACGTGCAGGCGTGCGCCCACACCTCGATCTTTCTGTACTGGGGCTGGTACTGGAGTCCCGTGTACGAGTACGCCTACCTGCTCGTCGCGCAACTGCTCTTCGCGTATGCGTTCGACATCCTGTTGACGTGGACACAACAGGACTCGTACACACTCGGATTTGGTCCCTTCCCAATCGTCTTCAGCACGAACCTGTTTCTCTGGTTCAAGCCCGAGTGGTTCTATCTGCAGTTCCTGATGCTGGCGGTTGGCTTTGCCGCCAAGGCCCTCATTCGATGGAACAGAGATGGTCGGCGGACGCACATCTTCAATCCATCCTCGTTCATGCTCACCCTCTTCTCGCTGGCGCTGCTGCTGACGGGAACGACGAATGTGACATGGGGCCAGGACATTGCCGTGACGCAGTTCTATCCGCCTCACATGTACCTGTTCCTGTTCCTGATCGCCTTGCCGGGACAGCTTCTATTCGGTGTCACGACGATGACGATGTCGGCCGTGGTGACGACCTACCTCTTTGGGTTGGCGTATGTCGCCCTGACGGGCACGTACTATTTCTTCGATTCGTACATCCCGATTGCTGTCTTCCTCGGCATGCATCTGCTCTTCACCGATCCGTCCACCGCTCCCAGAACCGAAGGTGGGCGCTTGTGTTTCGGGGCGCTCTACGGTCTCAGCACCATCGCGTTGTACGAACTGCTCGGTCTCGCTGGGCTCCCGACGTTCTACGACAAGCTGTTACAGGTGCCTCTGCTGAATCTGTCCGTCATCGTGATCGACAGGGCCGCGAGATCCGCGCCGCTGAAGCGTGTCGACCCAGGCCGGCTCTTTACGTCTCTCGCAGGACGCCCTCGCCACCTGGTGTACATCGGCGTGTGGGCCGTCGTGTTCAGCCTCATGAGTGCCGCACAGGGAGTTGGGGACCGCCATCCGGGGCAGTGGTTGCCGTTCTGGCGGCAAGCCTGCCTGCAGGATCGAGCGGGCGCCTGTCGATACCTGGCGCAGATGTACGCCACGTATTGCCGCGCAGGCTCGGAATGGTCGTGCAGCGAGCTCGACCGACTCGGAACGGACGGAAC
>JBEBGB010000478.1:0-4232 GCA_040081675.1 Vicinamibacterales bacterium | reverse complement strand
GTGCCGGCCGCGTTTGCGCCGGAGCCGCCCCGTGCAGCAGCAGCGGAGCAGGCGCCTGTTGCGCTGCCGTTTGCGGCGGACGGCTCCGTAAAGGTCGACACACGCAAGCTGGATGGCCTGGTCGACATGGTGGGCGAGCTGATGATCCTGCAGTCGCTCATCCAAGAGAGTCCATCGCTCGCGGGCCTCGGCGACGAGCGACTCACACGCAATCTGGCGCAGTTGCGCCGCATCACCACCGACCTGCAACGTGGCGCCATGTCGATGCGCATGGTGCCGATTCGCCAGACGTTCCAGAAGATGTCGCGCCTGGTTCGCGACCTGAGTCGCACCTCCGGCAAGCAGGTCGAGTTGATCCTCCACGGCGAGGACACCGAACTCGACCGCCGCGTCGTCGAAGACATCAGCGATCCGCTGATGCACATGGTGCGCAACAGCGTGGACCACGGTATCGAGCCGGCCGAGACCCGCCTCGCTGCGGGCAAGCGCGAGACCGGACGTCTGTGGCTTCGCGCCTTCCACCAGGGCGGCAGCATCGTCATCGAGATGACTGACGACGGGGCCGGGTTGAACACGGGGAAGATTCTCGAGAAGGCCATCGCGCAGGGTCTGGCGCCCGCGGGCGAAGCACTGACCGAGGCTTCGATTCATCAGCTGATCTTCGAGCCGGGGTTCTCGACTGCGGAGAAGGTCACTGCAATCTCCGGTCGCGGCGTTGGCATGGACGTCGTGCGCCGGAATGTCGAATCACTGCGAGGCCGGATTGATATCTCGAGCACGGCCGGTGCCGGCACCACATTCTCGATCAAGCTCCCCTTGACCCTCGCGATTCTTGACGGACTGCTGATTGCGTCGGGACAAGACCGCTTCGTCATCCCTACCTTCGCGGTGCGCGAGTCGTTGCGCCCGCTGCGGTCGGCCGTGCACACCGTGCAGGGCGCTCCACGACTGGTGCACGTGCGCGATCGGCTGGTACCGCTGGTGTGGCTGACCGACCTGTGCACGCCCGGTGCGGCGCGCGTTGATCCATCGGAAGCGACAGTGGTGGTCATTGAAGACAACGCTCGGTTGATTGGGCTGGTCGTCGACCGACTCGTGGGCAAGCAGGAAGTGGTCGTCAAGTCGCTCGGCGATACGTTCGCCGGCGTGCGCGGCGTGACCGGCGGCGCCATTCTCGGCGACGGCCGCATCGGACTCATCCTCGATGCTCACGGCATTGTGACGATCTTCGACGAATGGGAGAGGCCAATTGCTGCGTAGGGCCAGGACGGTCGGGAAGGTCGGGACAGCGCAGCGTGACTTGTGGAGACGGACCAGGACACAACCGAGGCGACCATGAGTGAACCACGCATCAAGTCGGCGGCGGGCAAGTATCTGACGTTCGCGCTGGCGCACGAGGAGTACGGCGTGCCGGTGTTGAAGGTGCGCGAGATCATCAAGATGATGGACATCACGGCCGTGCCGCAAGTGCCCGCGCACGTGAAGGGCGTCATCAACCTGCGCGGAAAGGTGATTCCGATCGTCGACCTACGCCTGAAGTTCGGTGTGCCGTCCGACGCTTACACCGACCGCACCTGCATCATCGTCAGCGAAGTGGAACGCGCGGGGCGCCGGACCCTGCTCGGCATGGTCGTGGACAGTGTCTGCGAGGTGCTGAGCATCTCTCCGGACGAGATCGAGGCGATGCCAGAGATGGGCGGGTCTGTCGACACCGGGTACATGCACGGTATCGCGAAGGTCAAGGGCACCGTGAAGCTGCTGCTGGATCTCGACAAGTTGCTGTCGGCCGATTCGCTGCTCGCGCGGGCGGCCTAGTCTAGGAGTGACTGAAACTGTGGCGCAGGCTGACACGGTCCTCTCGGACCGGGAGATGTCGCAAATCGTGCGGCTGGTCTACGAGAAGAGCGGAATCTCGCTTCACGCGGGAAAGAAGCCACTCGTGGTGGCGCGCCTGCAGAAGCGGCTCGCGGCCCTCTCGCTCGACTCGTACGCCGACTATTTGAAGTACGTCGCGCGGGACGAGAGCGGGGAGGAGGTCGTCGCGCTGCTGGACGCGATCGCGACCAACCACACCTACTTTTATCGTGAGGAGCAGCACTTCGAGGTTCTGGCGAACGTCGTGGTGCCGGAACTGGGAAGAGGACGAGCGCCGCTCGATATCTGGTGTGCCGCGGCGTCGACGGGCGAAGAGGCCTACACGATAGCGATGACGCTGACAGGCCTCGAGCCACCGGTCACGTTCAACCTCATGGCGTCCGACATCTCGACGCGCGCGCTGAAGACCGCGCATGCCGGCATCTACAAGATGGAGGGCGTGTCGGTGTTGCCGCCGGAGACGCGGCGCACGTACTTCGAGAAAGGGCTCGGCGAGTCGGCCGGGCTCGTCAGGGTCAAGAAGGCGCTTCGCGACCTGGTGGAGTACCGGCACCTGAATCTGCTCGAGATCGACGACCTCGATCGAAAGTTCGACGTCATCTTCTGTCGCAACGTGATGATCTACTTCGACCGCGCGGTTCAGCAGCGGGTCGTGACGATGCTGGAGCGGCACCTGCGGCCCGGCGGCTACCTCTTCGTCTCGCACTCGGAGAGCTTGAACGGCATTGCCCACGGGCTGCGGTGGATCGCGCCGGCGGCCTATCAGGCGGAGACAGCGTGAAGCCGACCATTGTGGTCAACGACATCCAGAAGACGAACGCCACGCGACGCATCGTGATCGGGATTGGCGAGTGCGCCGTCTCCCCTGATCCAGACGCCGTCATCGTGACGCACGCACTCGGCAGTTGTGTCGCGGTGTGTCTGTGGGACCCGGTGGTTCGCGTCGGCGGCATGATTCACGTGCTGTTGCCCGACTCGACGATCAATCCGACGCGCGCGGCCGGCCAGCCCGCCGCATTTGCGGACACAGGCATTCCGTTGCTCTTTCGGGCGGCGTATGAGCTCGGCGTCAAGAAATCGAGATGCCGTGTGCACGTGATAGGTGGCGCCACGATTTCGACGGGAGGGTTGAGCCTGCCTTCGGTTGGCAAGCGAAACATTCTGGCTGTGCGGCAGATTCTCTGGCGCAACGGCGTGCTGGTGGAACGCGAAGAAGTGGGCGGTACGGCAGCCAGGAACGTGACGTTGTCCGTTGCTGACGGCGCCGTGCACTACGGCAATGCCCTGACGGGCGCGTCGGTTTTGTGAGGAGCAAGAGGGACACCGTGCCAATCACCGTACTCGTCGTGGACGATTCGTCGATGATGCGGGCCGTGATCCGGCGAGCACTGCGTCTCTCCGGGGCCAATGTGCTGGTAGCGGAGGCGTCGAACGGCAGGGAAGCGCTGACGGTCCTCGAGACGGAGCGCATCGACGCGGTCTTCACGGACCTCAACATGCCCGTCATGTCTGGCATCGAGTTGCTCCGCGAGATGGCGACCCGCGACTGGGCGCATATCAAGCGCATCGTGGTGTCCACCGACGGTTCGCGTGCCAGGCGAGACGATGTGCGCGGCCTGCTCGTGAGTCGCTACGTTCAGAAACCGTTTGCTCCGGAGATGTTCCGCGATGTCCTCAACGAAGTCTGCAGGGACGGGGTGGTCAGCTGACATGCGCGAGCAATTGATCGAGGCCGCCGCGCTTGTGTGCGAGACAAGCTTCTTCGCGTGTGCGGAACTCGCGGCGCCCGACATGGTGATGGCCGTGGCCGGTGAAGCGGCCTGGTACCACTCGGAGGTGGCGTTCGACGGTCTGTCAAAGGGCCGTCTGCAGCTATCGCTTCCCGAAGGGCTGGCGCGCGACCTGTTCGCGGCCTTCCTGGGCTTTGCGGACTCGAGCGCCGCAAACGAGGCCGAGACCGAGGACGTGATTGGCGAGTTCACGAACATGGTCTGCGGCAGCTGGTTGACGACGCTCGGTTGTGAAACGTGCTTCACGCTGGCGCATCCACAGGTGCGACTTGGCGGGCTGCCCGCGCCGGAGGAAGACACCATCGTGCTGTCGGTAAATGGACGTCCAACCGTTCTTCGGGCTGAATTCGAGTAGGAGCGACAGGTGTCCTTCCGACCGATGCGCGTGCTCGTTGTGGACGACTCGGCTGTCGTGAGAAAGATGCTGACGGCTGCGTTGGGCAAGCACCCCGGTATCGAGATCGTGGGTTCGGCGGCTGACGTGTTCGCGGCGCGTGACCTCATCCTGCAGCACGAGCCAGACCTGATGACGCTCGACCTCGAGATGCCAGGGATGGACGGCCTCAC
>JBEBGB010000477.1:0-4237 GCA_040081675.1 Vicinamibacterales bacterium | reverse complement strand
GGTCTGGACGGTCGGGATGGGTCAGGAATGGCAGACATGATCAGGACAGTCGGGAGAACCGGGTAAGTCGTCCAGCGTGAAAGCAAAGTCGAGGCATCAGTGTGAGCGTCAGCTCCACGCCCAGAGCCTATAGCCCAGAGCCCAAAGCCGGCTCAGAAGCACCAATCACGTGTCTCAGCAGGAGCTCCTATGAAGCGATCAACAGCGGCACTCTTTCTTTCATCCTTGATGGCGGTGAGCGCGTGCACGGGCCAGGCAACGTCCACCCCACCGGTGGCAACCGAAGCGCCCAAGAAAAAATTGGGAGTTCGCGCAAACGGCGACACTGAACTCCAGCCCGACATGTCGCTCGTGAAGAGCGACGAGCTCAAGCAGATCTTCGGGTACATCGACGAGCACATCGATGATCACGTCGAGAACCTCCAGAAGTGGATTCAACAGCCGAGCATTTCGAATTCTGGCGAGGGCATTCCCGAGTCGGCCGAGATGGTGAAAGGGTTCTTCGAGCAGCTCGGATGCCAGGAGTCGCGCGTCTACGACGTTGGCCAGACCGAGTGGGGCGCCCAGGGCAACCCGGTCGTCTATGCGAAGTGCGACGAAGGGGCGCCGCGCACGCTCGTCATCTACTGGATGTACGACACGATGCCCGTAACGCAGCCGGACGTGTGGGTGGCCCCACCGTTCGAAGGACGTCTGGTCGAACAGGCCCCGTTCAAGAAGGTGCTGATTGGCCGCGGCGCGACCAACTCCAAAGGTCCGCAGATGGCGATGCTGAATGCGCTCATGTCGGTGAAGGCAGTCACCGGCAAGCTTCCAGTCAATTTGATCTTCGTCGCAGAGGGCGACGAGGAACGGATGGACGTGGGCCTGCGCAAGTTCATGACCGAGCACGCCGACCTGTTCAAGGGGGCCGATGCCATGTGGGGCGACGGAGGGCAGAGTCCTTCCGGCCGCGGCAACATCAGCGAAGGCAATTCGGAAGGCTGCGTCTACGTCGAGATCACGACCAGCGGCACACGCTGGGGCCGCGGACCGACGGTGTCAGACATTCACGGCGGTAACAAGCGCAGTGTGGACAGCCCGGCCTGGCGGCACATCAAGGCGATTGCGTCGCTCGTCTCCGAGGACGGCAACACCGCGCGCATCGACGGCTTCTATGACGATGCGGCGAAGCCGACGATGGCGCAGCTGGCCGCCTACAAGCGGAACGCGGCGAATTTCGACGTCGACGAGGCGGCGCGAAACCTGGGCGTGGCGCGCTTCATCTCCGAGAAGCCCGAGGACATTCTGCGCGACCGAAACTGGATCTCCTTCAATCTGGACGGCATCTGGGGCGGCAACATGTATGCGGGCGGCGCCGGCGCCATCCTGCCGAACAAGATCACGTCGAAGCACAACATCCGCTATGTGCCGAACATGAAGGGACCGGACCTGGTCGAAAAGATGAAGAAGCAGTTGATCAAGAACGGATATCCTGACGTTGACGTGAAAATCATCGGGGATGTGCCGTGGCGCGTCGGCAAGCTGGCTGGCGAACTACCCGAGGCGCAGTCGCGCGCGCTGGACATCATGCAGATTCCGCACAACAAGCCGAAGGAAACCGAGACCTTGACCGGTGGTTACTGGCCCGCGTATCTGTTTGGCGCCGACTACTCGATCAACATTCCGATCTCGAACGCGGGCGCAGGCTACGGCGGCAACGCACATGCGGCAAACGAGTTCTACGTCATCGAGGGCGCGGGCAAGGTGTACGGCATGGCTGGCGCAGAGAAGACGCTGGCAGCGGTGCTCTACAACTACGTGGGGAAGAATTAGGGCTGGCAGGGCGGGCTGGGCTGGCAAGGCAGGCGGGAAGGTCGGGAAGGCACCGCACGGCGGGCAAGGCAGGCGGGTCAGGTAGCGTGACACCGAAGACGAACTGCTCAGCGTGAGCGTTGGCTCCACGCCTAGAGCCTATCGCCCAAAGCCTAGAGCCATGCAGCGATCAGATTTGAGGAGGAGTATGCGGGTATCAGGAATGTGGACGAAGGCTGCGGCGCTCAGTGCGGCGATGGCCGTTGCGGCACCGGCGCTGAACGCTCAACAAGGCGGAGCGCGGCCCGCGGCCCCGAGGCCGGCTGCGTCGAGGCCTGCGGCGACCGTGCCGCCAAAGCTGGACGGCTACAAGAAGGAAGTTGTGGCCGACGTCGACAACATGGCGACCTTCACGCAACAGATGATCGATCAGGTGTTCAGCTTCGGTGAACTCGGCTTCCAGGAAGTCGAGACGACGAAGTACTTGACGGACATCTTGAAGAAGAACGGCTTTACGGTGCAGGAGAATCTGGCCGGCATCCCGACGGCGTGGATGGCGAGCTGGGGCACAGGCAAACCGGTCATCTCGCTCGGGTCCGACATCGACTGCATTCCTCAAGCCTCGCAGAAGCCCGGCGTCGCGTGGCACGAGCCCATGATTCAGGGCGCTCCTGGACACGGCGAAGGCCACAACTCGGGGATGCCGCTGAACATCACCGCGGCACTCGCCGTGAAGAAGATCATGGAGCGCGACCACCTCTCGGGCACGCTTCGTCTCTGGCCGGGTGTTGCCGAAGAACTGCTCGGCACCAAGGCGTACTACGTGCGGGAGGGCGCGTTCAAGGACGTGGATATCGCGCTGTTCGCGCACGTCAGTGGCAACATGAACGTGAACTGGGGCGACGGCTCGAGCAACGGCCTCATCTCGGTCGAGTACCTGTTCAAGGGCGAGAGCGCGCATGCCGCTGGCGCGCCGTGGCGTGGCAAGTCAGCGCTCGATGCGGCGTCGCTGATGGATATCGGCTGGAACTATCGCCGCGAGCATCTGCGTCTGCAGCAGCGGTCGCACTCGGTGTATAGCGATGGAGGCGATCAGCCGAACGTAGTGCCGCCGACCGCAGCAATCTGGTATTACTTCCGCGAGACCGACTACCCGCGTATCAAAGATCTGTGGGCGATGGGCGACGACATGGCCAAGGGCGCGACGCTCATGACGGGCACCGAAGTCACCTCACGCGTGCTCGGGTCGGCCTGGCCAGGCCATATGAACAAAACCGTGGCCGAGACCATGCACGCCAACATGGAAATCGTCGGCATGCCCACGTGGTCCGAAGCCGATCAGGCGCTGGCCAAAGCGCTGCAACACGAGGTGAAAGTTCCCGAGACCGGGCTGCCCACAAAGATCAACGACCTGAAGGGGCAGGAGCAGATCCCCGACGAAGACAAGCGTGGAGGCGGCTCGGACGACATCGGCGACGTGTCCTGGAACGTGCCGACCGTTACCCTGAACTATCCAGCCAACATCAACGCCGGACCCGGACATAACTGGGCGAATGCCGTCTCGATGGCGACGCCGATCGCTCACAAGGGCACGACGGCCGGCGCGAAGGTGCAGGCGCTCACCGTGCTCGACCTGATGACTCGCCCGGAACTCGTGGCGCAGGCCTGGGACTACTTCAACAACGTGCAGACGAAAGACAAGAAGTACATTCCGCTGCTTCGACCCGAAGACAAGCCTGCGATTTGGCTCAACCGTGAAACGATGGATAAGTACCGGCCGGAGATGAAGAAGTATTACTTCGACCCGACCAAGTACAAGACCTATCTCGAGCAGCTCGGCATTCAGTACCCCACGATTCGAAAAGACTCGACGAATTAGAGCCGGGTGCAACGTAACTGAAAGCGCTACCACAGAGAACACGGAGCGGTACTGAGAACACGGAGCATACGAGCAAAATCAGCCGTGTTCTCCGTTTCGTCTCCGTGACCTCCGTGGTAGTGCTCTAGTTTTGAAACGCGCTTCAACGGCACGCGGTCGGCTCGTCGATGGCAAGGTCGGGCCGAAGGTCGCGTGCGAATTCGCCGGCTTCATCTCGGCCACTTCAGGAGATCGAGCAATGCAGCGGCTGATACGATCCAGCGTTCCCGCTCTGGTAGCAATTCTTCTGTTCGCTCAGCCGTCTTTTGCCCAGGTCGATATCTGGACGGTTGGCGTCGACAACACCCGGCAGGGGTGGAACAAGTCCGAAACGGTCCTCACGCCGAAGAACGTTCCCAAGCTGCGCAAGATCCGCGAGTTCATGGTGGACGAGAAGATTGACGTCTCACCGCTGGTCGTCGGTAACAAGCTGTATGTGTTCACGATGTCGAACACGGCGTTCGTCTTCGACGTCAACAGCGGTGCGCAACTCGCGACGCGCCAACTCGCGCCGCCCTTCGACCC
>JBEBGB010000476.1:0-4238 GCA_040081675.1 Vicinamibacterales bacterium | reverse complement strand
GCCAACACCGTACGGCCACGATCGAGCATCACGACCGAGTCGGCGATCTGATCGATTTCACTGAGCTGGTGCGAGGAGAAGAACACCGTCAGGTTCTCGTTCGCCGCGTGGCGGACGAGCGCTTGCAGCACCTCCTCCGCCATTGCGGGATCCAGTCCGGACGTTGGCTCGTCGAGGACAAGCAGATCAGCACCACGACACAGCGCCAGCACCAGCGCCAGCTTCGTGCGCGTGCCGCGGGAGAGCGCCTTCACCTTCTGGGTTAATGGAAGCTCGAAGGCCCGCATGTACCGCTGTTCCAGATCTGGGCGCCATCGGGGGTAGAAGGACGCGGTGAAACGCACGATCTCGTCGACCGTCATGAAGTCGTAGAGTTCTTTGTCTTCGCCAACGAAGCCCGTTCGCCCCCGTATCTCGACGCTGGCACGGGCGTCGTCCGCAGCCAGGCCGAACACCCGCGCGCGGCCGGCCGTTGGATGAACCATGCCCAGCAGGATCTTCACGGTGGTGGTCTTGCCGGCGCCGTTGCGACCCAGAAACCCGCAGATGGACCCGGCGGGCACCGCCAAGTCCACACCTCGCAGCGCCTCCACGCCACCGAACTGCTTGCGGAGGCCGTTGGTTTCGATGACCAGTTCTTCAGCCACGCTGAACTCCTACTCGGCTCACGCCTGCAAGTTCGGCCTCGAACAAGCGCCGAATCTCCTCGTCTGCCATGCCACGGCCGCGTAACCGCTCGACGGCCGTTGCCACGAGCGCCTGGCCCGCCCGCACATTGTCTGTATCCTTCTTGCCCCTTGGAACGTCTCGCACGAACGCTCCAGCGCCGTGACGAAGCTCGATCACGCCCTCGTGTGCGAGGTCGCGATACGCCTTGGCGACGGTGTTGGCGTTGATGACCAGTTCCTCAGCCAGCGGGCGGATGCCCGGAAGCTGGTCGCCAGGACGAAGCGCGCCGGTCGACACGGCGTGCTTCACCTGCTCCATCAGCTGCAGGTAAATGGGCACGCCCGAGGACGGATTTGGCCGGAGCAACATCAACTGTGATAGTGAACTAGTACAGCGACACTGTCAAGCCGCGGGTCTTGCGAGGCGCCGGGTCAGATGTGTTGTTGGTCTGAGGGGCGGGCCCCGCTAGAATTCGCAAACCGATGTCGACTCTCGATGACCCAACCCTTCCACCTGGAACGCGGCAACAGGACACGGCCGCCAGGATGGCCTTCACGCCAGGCGAGGTGGTCGCTGGACGGTACCGGATGGTCGGCCTGCTTGGTCGCGGTGGCATGGGAGAGGTCTACCGCGCTGACGACCTCAAGATCGGAACGCCGGTCGCTCTGAAGTTCCTACCACGGGAAGTCGAGCGAGACACTGAGGCACTCGAGCGTTTCCTCGCCGAGGTCCGGACCGCGCGTCAGGTGTCGCACCCCAACGTCTGCCGCGTGTTCGACATCGGTGAAGTCGACGGTCGGCATTTCATCTCGATGGAGTTCGTCGACGGCGAGGATCTCGCGACGCTGCTCCACCGAATTGGTCGGCTGCCAGCTCCCAAGGCGCTGGAACTGTCGCGCCATCTGTGCGCCGGCCTTGCGGCTGCGCACGAACAGGGCGTGCTGCACCGCGATCTCAAGCCGGCCAACATCATGATCGACGGCCACGGTCGCGCCCGCATCACCGACTTTGGCATTGCGACCGCAGGCCTGCCCGCGGCAAACGAGGCTGTTGTCGGAACCCCCGCCTACATGGCGCCCGAGCAGCTCTCAGGAGGTGCGGCGTCTCGTCAAAGCGACCTCTACGCCCTGGGCCTGGTGCTCTACGAGATGTTCACCGGCGCGCGACCCTTCGAAGCGACGACGCTGGCCGAGTGGCGGCGCGCGCACGCGACTACAGCCCCGGAGTCGCCGAGCACGCACGTCGCCGAGATGCCACCGGCCGTTGAGCGGGTCATCCTCCGCTGTCTCGAGAAGAGTCCCTCCGAACGGCCACGGTCGGCGTCACAGGTGGCGCTGGAACTGCCAGGCGGCGATCCGCTTGCGGCAGCGGTGGCTGCTGGCGAGACGCCCTCGCCGGAAATGGTGGCGGCGGCCGGCGGCGAGGGTGCCATCTCATCGCGCACGGCCTGGTCCCTCGAGATTCTGTTTCTGCTCGCCCTTCTCGGCATCGCCCTGGTCTCGCCCTATTCGACGGACCTCGGTCTGGCACCCATGACCAAGAGCCCCGACGTCTTGCGCGATCGTGCGCAGACAATCGTGAAGACGTTTGGCTACGTGTCAGACCCGGTCGACGAAACCTGGTGGGCCGAGCGCGACTACGAACCCCTCCGTTGGATGGCGGACCACCTCACATCCACCGATTGGAGGGGTCGCCTCTCGTCGATCGGAGCCCCTGTTCTGCTCACCTACCGGAGGGCCGACGTCCCGATCCACGTATTGCACCAATCTGGAGTCGTCACGCCAGACGTACCGCCTCTCAACAATGGCTCCGGCGGCATCCGCGTTGTGGTCGATTCGAAGGGGCGCCTGCGGGAATTCGTCGCGGCATCGTCAGTGTGGGGGGGTGCAATGAGAAGCCCTCTCCCCGCAGAAGTCGTGTTTCAGGAAACCGGCCTGGATCGCGCCCGATTCAGCGACATCACACCAACGTTCACGCCGCCCGCAGCATTCGACTCCCGGCTCGAGTGGGAGGGAACGCGAGCCGAACTGCCCGAGATGCCGCTTCGCGTGAGCGCGGCGTGGTTCGAGGGACACCTCGTGTCCGTTGCAGTGCTCGGGCCGTGGCCTCGAAACAGCGGAGCGTCACAGTCTCGACGAACGTCTTCGGCGATCCAACAAGGTGCCTACGCGACATTCATCCTCGCGCTGCTCGGCATCGCGTTCGAGTTTGCCAGGCGCAACCTCGCCGCGGGCCGGGGCGATCGACGAGGTGCGGCACGTTTGGCGATCATCGTCGGCTCGACCAGCGTAGCGCTACGTCTCCTGACGACGCACATCGACAGCGGTGGCGCAGGCTTGCTCGGTTTCGTGTTTGGCCTGATCGGTGCGGGCGCGTCCGACGGATTCATCACGTGGATCCTCTACCTGGCGCTCGAGCCGTTGGTCAGGCGGCGATTGCCGATGTTGCTGGTCGGTTGGGCGCGGCTGTTGGAAGGCCGTTACACGGATCCGCGTGTTGGCTACGACGTCCTGAGTGGCCTGGCCGCCGGAGCGGGGCTCGCGCTGCTTTACCACATTGCCAATGGCCTGCCGACAGTCACGGCGTTCCCGGCACAAACACCTGTTCCCACATTCATCGTCGCCCTGAATGGGGCACCTGGCGGTCGACTGGCGCTGCTTCCTGCGATCGTCGGCGCGGCGCTGTTCGGTCTGCAACGCAGTCTGGGGAGCTTCCTGTTCCTGTGTGCGCTCCGCGTCGCACTGTCGCGGCCCTGGCTCGCTATTCTCGCAGGTGGTCTCGTCTTTTCCCTGGTGTCCCTTGGTGGAGAGAACCCCATCCTCGAAATACCGCCTGCGATCGTCGTAGGACTCGCAATGTCGGCCCTGGCCAACCAGCGTGGACTGTTGAGCCTCGTCGCGATGTTGACCTCATTCCTCGTGCTCTTCAGTGGCGCAGCTGTTGGAGCGAAACCGTCGTTGTGGTACGGCCCCTATTCATGGGCAGTCGCCACCGCGTTGATCGCGTTGTCCGTCTGGATGTTCCGCGTATCGCGAGGCAGCAGGGCAGCGCGCACATCCTTCGGCTCTTGAACGCCCGAGTGCCAGGGGCCGAAACCTGTGGTGCTTGCTGCCTTGCGTGTGTTGCAATGGCGAGCATGCCCCTCGACATCACCGTGCGCCAGCAGGTCGTTTCAATCCTCGCTGCCCTTGCGCTCAGCCTCGTCGCGTCCACACACATGACAGCAGCGACGAAGGTGCCCGGCGTCCGCGGCCCCCTGCCCGTCACTCCCGCTTCACATCCATTCGGCGCAGCCGACCACACACGCGTGCCGCAGGACCTCGCGTCGCTTGGCTACGTCGAAGAGGAGTTCCTGGTCGCCGGCACCGCGAATGTCTACGACTGGCCGGCGCCGGGACCTGCGGTTGTACGCACGGTCGGGGTGCCGTACGTGACGCGTGTGCTCGTGCGGCGCCCGGCCAATCGCGCCAGGTTCAGCGGCACGGTGATCGTCGAGATGCTGAACCCCTCGAATCTGTTCGACCTGAACTTGGCGTGGGCGATCTCAGGCAAACAGATCGCGCGCAGCG
>JBEBGB010001366.1:0-1000 GCA_040081675.1 Vicinamibacterales bacterium | reverse complement strand
GGGTCGTGTGTTCACGACGGCGCTCGGTCATGTGCCGCCGAACCTCGCGACGCCAGCCTTCCAGGTGACGTTCGCGCGCGGTGTCGAGTGGGCCGCCACTGGGAAGGTGACACAGGCGATCCCACCCGAGATGGCGAAGTAGGCGGCGCCCAATGACGGCTACGGCGCGATCGCAATCGCGCTGTAGCTGCCACTTGGCAGCAGGTCGATGTTGTGCACCTTCTCGATCAGTTTGGTCGAAGGGTTCCGCTCCTGCCGGGTCACGACCTCGCCAAACTCCGGATCGTCATGTGCGGCCTTCAGGCGTGTGTCGCGTTCTTCGCGCGACGGGTAGCCGCGCATGTAGATGAAGATATTCGACGCGTCGATGCCGAGTTCAGCGTCGCTCTCCTGCGGAATCCAGTAACCAACATTCGTGATGCCGTGGCGCGCGTAGATGGCTGCGGTACGGCTCGCAAACCGCGCCGCAAGGGCATCGCGCTTACCGGGCAAGGTTTTGTAGATGCGCAGTTCATAGAATCCGGGAGCCTGTCGCTGCTGGGCGTATCCCCAGCCGACACCGGCAACGCCGCACACCATCCCGACGAGCGCCGCAATCTTCCATCTCAGCATGTCGCTCCCCCTGTGTCACCGATCCGGATTCACACACGCAAAGTTCTCCGCAGCGTCCGAGCTGCCACGGCCTGACCATCGAGCAACCTGCGGATAGACGCACAGCGGTCGCGTCCGCTCCACCTCGCCCCCGGCGCCTCGACGCGTGGCGATGATCTGGGAAGGTGCGGTGCCTTTCTCGACCCACGCCTCGAGTGCGGTCAGCCCGTCCAGCGTGTTGGGGCCTGGTCCACCGCTGCAGTGGCCCATGCCCGGAGCCAGGAACAAGCGAAAGAACGCCGCTGTCTGTTCTCGACCGCCCATGGCGCCAGTCACGTCCTCGTAGTACTTGATGACATCCGGTGCTGGAAGGATCGGATCGACCCACCCCGTGTGCATGACGATCTTG
>JBEBGB010000475.1:0-4243 GCA_040081675.1 Vicinamibacterales bacterium | reverse complement strand
GTTGATGTCGTGGCTATGGACGGCCATACCGAGGCTGAGTTATTAACGTCAATGGGAGCACTCGAAGCCCACAGCGACCATCCTCTCGCGCGAGCGATTGTGGCGCACGTTCGCGATCGCGGCGTGATGATCACGCCGGCAGAGGATGTTCAGGCAGTCCAGGGGCGGGGTGTGACGGCCAAGATCAATGGGGTGCCCTATTGGCTTGGATCGCACAGATATCTCGAGGAGCTCGGACAGGAGACAACGGCTGTCCACGACCGGTTGGAGTCCTTGTCCTCTGCAGGCCGGACCGTGGTGGTCATAGGAAAGCAGGATCATGTCTGCGGTTTTGTGACCCTCGCGGATGCGCTCCGGCCGGAATCCGTCGATATCATCCGCGCCCTGCATGAAGCCGGCGTCGAGCATGTCGTCATGCTGACCGGAGACAACAAACCCACGGCTGACCGGATCGCCACCGCGACCGGCATCGAAGAAGTGCGCGCCGAACTGCTCCCGGCCGACAAGGTCAAGGCGGTCGAGGAACTGGTGGCACGGTTCGGAACCGTGGCGATGATTGGTGACGGCGTCAACGACGCACCAGCCATGGGACGCGCCAGCCTGGGAATCGCTATGGGCGCGGCCGGCAGCGATGCCGCCATTGAAGCGGCTGACGTGGCGCTGATGTCGGACGATCTGTCGAAGCTGCCCTGGCTCATCCGGCATTCTCGCCGTACTCTGCGCATCATTCGACAAAATGTGGTGCTCTCTCTTGGCGTGAAGGCGGTGTTTGTGGTGCTAACGTTCGCAGGCGCGGCGACCCTGTGGGCCGCCATTGCCGCGGACATGGGCGTGTCCCTGGTCGTCATCGCCAATGCTCTCCGCCTGTTGCGTTCGGCTGATTGAGAGTGGCGGAGACGGTTCGTTTGACAGCTGGGATGGCGTCGAGCATCCTAGGGGGAGTAATGAGGCTGGTCCACCGTCTCGCGGCGCTCGCGCTCACATTCGGCTTAATGGCTGGGAACGCCGCGATCTGCGCCGGGTGGATGCCAACCCCTGAGGAGCGCATGGCCTGCTGCGCTGACGGCGTCGAATGCCCGATGCACAAGGGCGATTCGCACCGTTCCGCGTCAGAGCGCGTACTCACGCAGGCCCAGGCCGACAACTGCTGCGCGTCAGCTGAGGGCCAGAACTCTAACCAGTCCAACCCCTCGTTTGTGACCGCGATTACCGCGGCGGTGCTCGGCGTCGGGGTTGTTCTGCCCGCCAACGTCCCCGCTCTTGTGCTGAGTGACGCGTGGCGTACGTCAGCGCCGATACCCATCGCGCCAGTGCCGAAGTACGTCCTCCTCTCGGTCTTCCTCGTTTAGCCATTCACCGTCGTCGTGTGTCTGCTCGGATTCGGAGTCCGGGCGCGTAGGTTTGCGCGCGTACGCGCGCGGCATGACGAGTGTTGTGGCTCATGATCAATCGACTCATTGACGTTGCACTAAAGCACCGGTTCATCGTCGTCGTTCTGTACCTCAGCCTCGCCGGCTGGGGATGGTGGGCGCTCACGTCCACGCCGATCGACGCGATTCCCGATCTGTCCGACAACCAGGTCATCGTCTTCACGGACTGGCCCGGGCACAGCCCGCAGGAGGTCGAGGACCAGGTGACGTACCCGCTCACCACGAACCTCCAGGGGCTCGCCGGTGTACGCGTCGTCCGGTCGCAATCCGCGTTCGGCTTCTCGATGGTCTACGTGGTCTTCGAGGACAACGTGGAGCTGTACTTCGCGCGGACTCGCGTCCTTGAACGCATGAGCCTCGTCACGAAGACGCTGCCCACGGGCGTGACGCCGACGCTCGGACCCGACGCGACCGGCGTCGGCCACGTGTTCTGGTACACGGTCGAGAGCCCGACGCATTCACTCCGTGACCTCCGCACGCTGCAGGACTGGTTCATCCGCTATCAGCTCAATGCCGTGCCGGGCGTCGCGGAGGTGGCCTCCGTCGGTGGCCATGTCCAGCAGTACCAGGTGGACGTCGATCCGAACCGCCTCAGAACCTACAACCTGCCGTTGAGCGCGGTGGTGTCGGCCGTCCGCGCCAGCAATCTGAATGTTGGCGGCAACGTGCTCGAGTCGAACGGTGCCTGGCTGATCGTGCGCGGCGTCGGCTTGATCGCGTCGGTCGACGACATCAAGCGGATCGTCGTCGGCGGCTCGAACGGCGTGCCGATCTACGTCGAGCAGGTGGCGAACGTCCAGATCGGCAACGCGTTCCGAGTCGCGTCGCTCGTGAAGGGGACGCAGGAAGCCGTCGGCGGCGTCGTCGTCGCGCGGACCGGCGTCAACACGAAGCTGGTCATCGATGCCGTCAAAGCGCGCATCGCGCAAATTGCTCCAGGCCTGCCGTCGGGCGTCACAATCGTACCGTTCTACGACCGGTCGGAGTTAATCGAGCAGGCGGTCGGCACGTTGCGGACGGCGCTGATCGAAGAGATCGCGCTCGTCACGCTCGCGCACGTGATGTTCTTGATGCACTTCCGCTCGATTCTGATCGTCACGCTTCCGTTGCCCCTCGCCGTCCTGATGTCGTTCCTGGGCATGTACTACGCCGGGATCTCCTCAAACATCATGAGCCTCGCCGGCATCGCCATCGCCATTGGCGTGCTCGTCGATGCCGGGATCGTGGTGACAGAGAACGCGTTCCGGTTCGTCGAGCAACGCGGTGTCGATCCGACCGATCGGCAGCGAATCTGGGAAACCGTCCGAGACTCCACGCGTTTGGTCGGGCGGCCGGTGTTCTTTTCGATGGCGATCATTCTGCTCGCCTTCATTCCGGTGTTCGCGCTGACCGGTCAGGAAGGCAAGTTGTTCCATCCGCTCGCCTTCACGAAGACGTTTGCGGTGCTCGCGGCGACGGTCATGGCCGTCACGCTCGTCCCAGTGCTGTGCACGCTGCTGCTCGGAGGGAAGTTCCATCCCGAAGAGGCCAACCCCGTCATGCGTGGGCTTCGCGCGGTCTACCGGCCGGTGCTGCAGGGCGCCCTCGCGCATCGGGCACTCACGATCACGGCCGCCGCGGTCCTCTTCATTGGAGCGCTGGTGCTGGCGCGTGGGATCGGGAGCGAATTCATGCCGCCGCTCAATGAGGGCGACTTGATGTTCATGCCCATCGCGGATCCGAGTATTTCGCTCGAAGAGAACACCAAGATCGCGGCCCGTCAGAACGCCGCGCTCATGAAGTTTCCAGAAGTTGCCTACGTCGTGGCCAAGGTCGCGCGCGCGGACACGTCAACCGATCCGGCGCCTCTCAACATGACCGAGACGATTGTCCACCTCAACCCGAAGGCAGAGTGGCGGTCGGGAATGACGCTCGATGGGCTGCGTGCAGAGATGGGGCGGGCGGTGCAGCTTCCGGGCGTGTCCAACATCTGGACGATGCCCATCATCAACCGCATCGACATGTTAACGACAGGTATCCGGTCGGAAGTGGGCGTGAAGATCTTCGGCACCGACCTGACCGAGCTCGAGGGATTGGCGCGGAAGGTCGCTGATACCGTCCGACGGGTTCCGGGCGCGAGCAACGTCTATCCAGAACAGGTGACCAGTGGTCAGTACCTCAACATCGAGGTCGACCGCGGCGCCGCCGCGCGCTACGGCATTGGCGTTGGCGACATCCAGCAAGTGATCGAGACCGCCATTGGGGAAACCACCCTGACCACGACCATCGAGGGCCGTAAGCGGTTTCCCGTCCGTGTTCGGTATGCGCCTGAGTACCGCGCGGATCCGCAGGCGCTCGGGCAAGTCCTCGTGGCGACGTCCAACGGTGCACAGATCCCGCTCAGCCAGGTCGTTCGGATCGAGCACGCCCGTGGTCCCGCGATGATTTCCTCAGAGAACGGCCTGCTGCTCGCGACAGTGCTCCTGAATGTGCAGGGCCGCGACGTCGGGGGCTTCGTCGAGGAAGCCCGCGCAACCGTCGCACGGGACATCGCGTTGCCAGCCGGTTACTACGTCGGCTGGAGCGGTCGGTGGGAGAACCAGGAACGCGCACGAGCCAGGCTGCAGCTTGTTGTGCCGATCGTACTGCTCGTGATCTTCGTGCTCCTGTACTTCACATATCACTCGGCGGTCGAGGCCGCTCACGTACTCCTGGCCGTGCCCTTTGCTCTAACCGGCGGTGTGTATCTCCTGTGGCTGCTTGGCTACAACTTCTCCGTCGCGGTATGGGTCGGTTTCATCGCGCTGTTCGGCACCGCCGTGCAGACCGGTGTC